>JAGHIA010000069.1 GCA_017887445.1 Fusicatenibacter sp. | reverse complement strand
GATAAGCACGTAGAAGTAATTGTCCGTCAGATGCTGAAGAAGATCAAGGTAGAGGCCAGCGGCGACAGCGATGTGCTGCCCGGAACTTCCATGGATGTGCTGGACTTTAACGATATGAACAAGAAACTGGTTGAAGAGGGCAAGCAGCCTGCTGAGGGCCGCCAGGTGATGCTGGGCATTACGAAGGCTTCCCTGGCTACCAACTCCTTCCTGTCTGCGGCATCCTTCCAGGAGACCACCAAGGTGCTGACAGAGGCTGCTATTAACGGCCGCGTGGATCACCTGATCGGTCTGAAGGAGAACGTGCTGATCGGTAAGCTGATCCCGGCAGGAACCGGTATGAAGCGCTACCGCAATGTGCGCCTGAGCACCGACGTATCCCCGGAGGATGAGATCGTGCTCACCGACGATGACAGCGCGGAGGAAGTGCTGAACATTGGAGACAATGACGGCGGCAGCGAAGAGATCTGAGAATTGAGAAAGACGGGTTCGTCTCTCATATAGAATGACAGCCGGCGGCTTCATCCCTGAAAAGGGGCGGAGCCGCCGGCTGTTTTTATTTTCATAGGAAACTTCGTTCCTATGAAAACAAAAACGCTCCGCGCAGGATCGCACTGCGGCGGAGAGGAACATGGCGCTTAGAGCGCCCCGCCGCAGGCGGAGAATCCTGCGGTGCAGGATTCTTTTTTATGAAAGTTCCGCGATCACCCGGCAGGGAAGGCCGGTGACGCCGGCGTAATTCATGGGATAGGTGTGGATAATCCAGTGATCCGAATCCAGAAGCTGTTCCAGTCCCCAGAGGTTTTCCACGATAAACACGCCCCGGTCGGCGCAGTACTGATCTGTGGGGGTGTGCTCTTTTCCCCGACGGACCCCGGCGCAGTCCACTCCGATGATGGACACGCCTTTTTCCACCAGCAGTTGGATCAGATCCATGGACAGCTGGGGGTGTTCAGAAAAGTAAGTCCGGCTGCCGTAGGGTTCCCGGCCGGAGTATCCGGTGCAGAAGGCGGTGAAGGTTCCCGCCTTGATTTTGGATACGTCAATGTCCTCCGGCCCGATGTCCCTTCCAGAGACTGCCCTCACGTCGAAGATGACGCCGGGCCGTTCCGTGTAATCCAGGGGGAATTCCTGGTTCATTACGTCAAAATGAGTGCCCAGATGTCCGGCCAGAGCCACCCGCTCATTTCCCTGGGCGTCGGCGGCCATTTTCGGAGTGATTTTCAAGGTAATATCTGTTTTCACGGTTCATTTCCTCCCTATTCTTACCTCGTTTTCATAGAAACAAGTGTAATACAAACTTGTTTCCTTGTCGACAGAAAAACTAAATGAAAATGGTTTTCAAAAACATTGACTTTTCCTCCAGGCTGGTGTATAGTATGCTCAGACAGCAGAGAGAGGAGGACATGAGAATGAGTCTTATAGATATTCTGCTCATACTGGTGATTGCCGCCTGCATAGTGCTGGTAGTCCGGAAGATGGTGAAAGATAAGAAGGCGGGGAAATCCTGCTGCGGCTGCAGCGGATGCAGCGGCGGAAGCTGTCACTGCAGTCCCCAGGAAGCAGTGAGACATAAATAGAGAAAGAACGGCCGGGAGCAAACGCCCGGCTGTTTCTGTATATGTATATTCTGTATATGTATATATAGAAGAAAGATGGTTTGAAAACATAAAATGAATTTGAAAATCATTCTCAAAACTATTGACAGGAACGGAAACCTGTGCTATAGTATAACCATCGCAGGGAAACAAGGAAGGCGCTGACAGGAGAGCGCCGCCGGCGATGAATATTGTATAGAGGATATGCCAATCCTAATTTTTGACGAGAGTGATACTCTCATACTTCTAACCCCTCATGAGTAAGGACAGCCGGGAAAGCAAGCGCCCGGCTGTCCTTCTTTTTTGCGATACGCCCGGCAAGCGGCCGCCGTGCTTGCATGGGCGCAGATCCGTCGGCCGGAAAGTGCCGCCGGCACCGGGCGAAAAAGTCAAATGAAAAGAATTTGAAAATCATTCTCAAAACTATTGACAAATACTGTCATCGGTGATATACTTCAACCATCGCCAGGAAAGACAGAGCGCCGGAGACGGTGCGGCGGTAAATATTGTATGGAGGATATGCCAATCCTAATTTTTGACGAGAGAATACTCTCATACTTCTAACCCCTCATGAAAGAAGAAAGACCGGGAATGCAAGCGCCCGGTCTTTCTTTCTGCCTGTTTATTTCATCACGTTCTGGGGTGTGCCGTCCATCCATTTCACAATGTTGTCGAACACGATGACTGCCCGCTTTACAAGGGCTTCCTTTGTGGCGAAGCCGATGTGGGGAGTGGCGATCACGTTCTTCGCCGTGAGAAGGGGATGGTCCTTCGCGATGGGAGGCTCGCCCTCGAATACGTCGATGCCCGCTCCGGCGATCTTTCCGCTGTTTAAGGCGTCAGCGAGAGCGGCGCTGTCCACCACCGGTCCCCGGGAAGTATTGATGAGAAGGGCGTTGGGCTTCATCAGATCCAGCTGCGCCTTTCCGATCATTCCTCTGGTTCCGTCATTTAACGGGGTGTGGAGGGAGATGATGTCGCAGGTGGAGAGGAGTGTGTCCAGATCCACATAGGTGATGCCGGGAATGTCCTTTTTCGTGCGGCTGTAGGCGTACACCTGGCAGCCGAAGGCCTGTGCCACGGCGGCCACCTTCAGGCCGATGGCGCCTGTGCCCACCACGCCGAATTTCTTTCCTTCCAGCTCAAAGCCGATGAGGCCGTCCTTCGTGCCTCCGTTTCTCACAGCCTGTCCGCAGGCGGGCAGATTGCGGTAGAGAGCCACGATCATGCCGAATACCAGGTCGGCCACGGCGGCGTTGGAGTAGCCGGAGCAGTTGCACACGGTGATGCCCTTCTCCCGGCATACGTCCATGGCAATGTGGTCCACGCCGGTGAAGGCGACCGCCAGCATTTTCAGGTTTTCGCATCCGCGGATCACGTCCGCGTTTAAGGGAAGGTTGGAGACGGCAATGATGTCCGCGTCTTTTCCTCTCTCAATCAGAGTTTCCGTGTCGGTGACACGGGTGTTGTAGTACTGGATTTCCACAGAATCCGGAAGAGCTTCTCTGGCCATGGAAAGCAGTTTTTCGTCGTCCACGCCCAATGGTTCGATAATCACAAGTTTCATTTGTTTAATCTCCTTTTTTCAGTATGTTCTGCAATCAGTATACGTTTTTTCTGCCGATTGTGCAAGATGTTTCCGGGCGGCGGAGAGAGACGGAATAAAAGCGGATGGAGGCCGGCGGCGCGAAAAGCAAAAATGGGATAAAGCCGGGGAAAAACGCCGTTTTTCCGCCAAAAAACTCCTTGACACAAAAAAATAATCCATATATAATAAGAAAGCGTGCACAGACAGGCAGTGTTTTTGTGCGCAAAAATACGCTAACAAAGCGCAACCACAGACAATATCACAGGAGGTGAAAAGAATGCCAACATTTAACCAGTTAGTTAGAAAGGGAAGACAGACAGCAGTAAAGAAATCTACCGCTCCGGCTCTTCAGAGAGGATACAACTCCTTACAGAAGCGCGCGACCAACGAGTCTGCTCCGCAGAAGCGCGGCGTGTGCACTGCTGTAAAGACTGCTACCCCGAAGAAGCCGAACTCTGCTCTCAGAAAGATCGCCAGAGTACGTCTTTCCAACGGAATCGAGGTTACCAGCTACATCCCCGGCGAGGGACACAACCTGCAGGAGCATAGCGTGGTGCTGATCCGTGGCGGAAGAGTAAAAGACTTACCTGGTACCAGATACCACATCATCAGAGGTACCCTGGATACCGCAGGCGTTGCTAACAGGAAACAGGCTCGTTCCAAGTACGGCGCTAAGAGACCGAAAGAGAAAAAATAATTCGCCCAGGCGAAGATAAGTGCCGGACTGTTTGATATTGACCTGTAGG
>JAGHIA010000068.1 GCA_017887445.1 Fusicatenibacter sp. | reverse complement strand
CTAAGCTTTCAAAAATTTGCTAAAACCGTGTCCCCAAAGAAAGAACTCGCAAGCTCAAACAGCTTTCTTTGGGGACACAACGCAAATTTTTGAAAACTAAGAGGTTTAGGGTTCCTGCAAATGTGTGAATTTTCAGAACCCTTCCGCGGGTACCAGCTTTTGACTCCAGCATCATTTTTAGATAATATCCGAAAATACCTTCGCACAAAAGAGGAGATCGATCATGTGTAACATAAGAAAATCCAAAAGCGGCACTGCAAATCTCTGCACGGCTTTGGCTGTTTCCATGACTATGCTGTTATCATCGGGATGCGGCTCCAGAGCCTCGGAACAAGCTTCCACTTTGGAAGGTGCTTCAACAAACTCCGCAGTCGTCGAGACATATCCCATAGAAGACAGCGAAACTTCAGGAAAAGAACAAAACACAAATTCCCAGCTTTCTTCAGAAGAAAACAACCATACACCAAAAATGACCAATGACAGCGCCTCAGAGACAGATACGGCACATTCAGATGAAAATCCGGATCTGTCTGAATTGGAACTGTCTGATGAAACAGAAGACGTACCGGACACTCTCACAGAAACCCAGCGAAACTCCATTAATATGCTGAACTATCTGACTGTGCTTACCCAGGAGATCAACGCGTCAAAAAGCAGCCGTGTATTTCTGGAGGACGCGTATTCGTCGTTGATCAATAATACCTATCCCAACGCGGTGGATACAAGAACTCAGTCACAGATGATGAGCCTCCTTGATACGCTGGAAAACTATCGGATGATCACAGAGAAAAGAGAACGGCTGGATTATATCTATGAGCAAAGCCGCGCGCAGGCCATGCGGCAGGCAATTCCAAATCCAATCGGACTTTTAAGCGCGGTAGAATCCGGAAGTCTCTTAAAAGCAGCCGCTTCCGTCGCCTATATGGCGGTGGATTCTGTTTCCAGCTATTCCTCCTCCTGCTCCCAGGCAGACCTGCAATATCTGCAGGATGGGTGGCAGTTAGACGACGAGGAAGCAGAAACCCTTCACAACAGCAGAAAAGAAGCGTTCGCTTATGTGATCAACATGGTACGGGACAATTCGCTTCCCGGAGACTATGCTTTAAATGAAGAAGCGGTACAGCAGTTTGTCGATTGGGAAAATTCCGAAAACCTGGTAAGAAAAATCGCATGGCTCGAAACAAACCAGGAAACATACCGGGAATTTGGTCCATACTGGCTGGCAATGGCGAAAGCCTATTACAGCGCAGAAGAATATCAGAAATGCCTGGATTCCGTCCAGCAGTATGAGAAAGTCGCCTCGCGCATTTTCCGCAAGGACCATGACTATGCGGAAACACTTCCAATGGCCATTATTTCCGCGAAAGAAATATACAGCAAAAAAGAGTATGTGAACATAGCGAAGGACTACGCGTCCGCAATCCTGGATAACACAGGCAATGACGAGTGGACGCTGCGCTATTTTGCCGCGCAGATTTTTCTCGATCTTTACGCGGTTACCGGCGCCACCGGTTATATGGAAACCGCATATCAGGTCGCATTTGATAATGTCAATAATCTTGTGGATGAGCAGTATGCTCAGAACGAAACTTTTTTGTCGGATATAGAAGAAATCGAAACGCCCAAAGACGCGACGAAACGTGAAAAAGAGGAAATCAAACAATACAATAAATTGCTGAAAGAGGAACGTAAAACGGAGCTTCCACCGGTAAGCGAAGCAGTGTACCTGAATTGTGACCTGCTTTTTTCCCTTGCGAAAGAATTAAACGTATCAGCGGAAGAACAGGGAAACATTGAATCCATGATACACGAAGGTGGAAACCCATTGTTCCTGACCTCCGCGTTGGATCAAAGGTTCTGGTTCGACGGCACAGAAGCACTGGATATTCATTCGCTTGAAGCCGGATTTCACGGAGACAGTCTTACAATTCCTGCGGTCTGCGTTACAGACCGCTCAACGATCCAAGTAAACGTCACTGGCGAAAACGGTGAAACAGTAATCGGCGACTGGACGATCAGCAAAGTAGAGCGGCCCAAAAAGGCGGACTATACAGACTATATGGCCACATTTACAAGCGAATCGGCAGATTCTTACGAATATAAAGAGGGAGACATCGTTCAGGTGGAAATCATACCGGTAGCAGAAACACCGGAGGAATCCCTGACATTTGAATATCAGGCAAAAGCAGAAAAGAAATTTCTGGTACTTGACAGTGTTGTGTTTGAGAGGATGCAATAAGAAATGAAACGATGGATCGCATGGGTTTTAACGGCAGTTTTACTGTTTTCTTTTCCAACTGCAGCGTATGCCTGCGACAAGGAACAGACAGATCTGTACTTAAAGCAAATTCTGTTCGGCGATAACTATTTACAATACGATTCTGACGAAAATGTAAAAATATTGTCAAGCGCGCTATACCTTTGCAGTATACAGGCAAATGGAACCGGGGCAAATGAACTGGATTTTTTAGAATATTCGGATCTGAAAGATGTTCCATCGCTGAAAAAAATCAACCTTAACGAAAACAGACGTTTCACCTGTCAGCATAATGCCTGGAACTATACGGACACACGATACAAGAACACGCAAAAAGCTCGAAAAAAACTGCTTCATCAGGCGTCAGACAAAATTTTCCAGCTTGGGATCTGCCACGAAACATTTGGATTTGACAGCCAAAAATGTGACAGCTTTTCCGCGCTGCTCTACTATTCCCATATCCTGGCAGACTATCTGGCAGATGATCCGGAAGAAACAGAGGTCAGAAACTATCACGGCAGCGATATTCCTGCTTTCTCCGGAAATCCCTCCGTCGAATTAAACGGAGGAAAACCTTCTTTTACGGCAAAAGAGAAAAAGAGCATAGAGGAATTTGCAAAATACAGTCCTTTAGACAGTCAGGGCAGATGCGGCACAGCCTTTGTTAATGTAAGCAAAAACACAATGCCTGGCCCAAATTCCAGAGAAAATATCGGCGCGATCCAGCCATCCGGATGGAATCAGGAAAAATATCAGGAGTTCGTAACTTCCCAGCCTCCCTATTTGTATAATCGCTGCCATTTGATAGCACATCAGCTGGCTGGAAATGACGGAAAAAATAACCTGATCACAGGAACCAGCTATCTCAATATCGAGGGTATGAAACCTTTTGAAGATAAGGTCGCTAAATATGTAGACGAAACCGGAAACCATGTACTGTATCGTGCAACCCCCGTATTTAAAGGTGATAACAATGTCGTCTCCGGGGTACAGATTGAAGCATATTCCGTGGAAGATAAAGGAAAAGGAATCTGTTTTAACGTATATTGTTATAATGTTCAGCCTGGAGTAGATATTAAATACGAAAGCGGAGCCAATGAAGTTTCGGATAATATCCTTCACAATAATAATGTGCTGCCATTTTATACAGCGAATGGGAGCGAAACGAACCCTGATCTGCTTTCTGAAATGGAAAAGTACTTTGAGATACTTTTCGAAAACCAGAAGGGCACGAATGAATATGAGCAATTCACGGATGAATTGGAACAAATACAAAAATCCGCAGAATCGATTGGCACAGCCGCTTTCACAGATGCAAAATCCTACCAAAAACTGAAAAAAGTAGAATACGATTATTTCTTCTTACTGAAGGAATATGTACCTTCTCTGCTGAAAAACGAAGACTTTTTCCGGAAAACATTCTATAACTAAAAAAAGCGCGCACACAGGGCAGAAGAAATCATTTATACCAATCTCATTTACAGTTAAAAAACGGCGGGTATCCATTAACGGATACTCGCCATTTTCTTAGCTTAAAATTTTTCTGCTATATGAAATAACTGAAAAGTCCCGAAACTACGCATTCGTTTCCTTTGGGTAACTGTTCAATCGTTACCTCACGGTAACTACGCCACAATATTGTGCGTACTTTACGGTTGAAACAGACGCTCGTACAATATAGTCAAGAGCTACGGAGAACGGCCGCTGCGAAGTTCGAAGCAATCCCAAAGGAGAAATCCACAATTTATTTCAATAGGAGGGCAGCAAAAGGAACCAGTTGCGTTATTTGGAGAAAGACTATCCAGTCATTATAGCAACTGTTGATGAAAACGAGCTGCCTGTTACCAAGTACTCTATTCTTCTCTCCGTCTCACCTTCGGAAGCATTCTTTCATGCATAACAACCATCAGCGCCAGGATCGCCAGCAGATACACCGGCAGCAGGGACGCGCTGATATGGTTGGCGATCAGTCCGAAGACCGGCGGCATCAGGCAGGTGCCCACATAAGCGGACGCCATCTGTACGCCGATCATCGCCTGGGATCTGTCCGCGCCAAAATGTTCCGGCGTGGAATGAATGATGGACGGATAGATCGGCGCGCAGCCAAGGCCGATCAATACCAGTCCCACAAGACTGCTCTCTTTTCCAAAAGGCAAAAACATCGCTGCAATTCCCACCAGAGCGACCATCTGCCCCAGACGGATCATCCAGGTGTCGTTGAGCTTTACAGTGAGAAATCCGCTGAGCGCCCTTCCCACAGTGATCCCGGTAAAAAACATGCTGGCATAACCGGCGGCTGCGTCGGCAGACATTTCATGGCGCAGCACCAGATAACTGCTTGCCCACAGCGCCGTCGTCTGCTCCAGGGCACAGTAGCAGAAAAACGCCGTCATCACCTCTCTTGCCCCTGGAATGCGTACAATCTCCGCCAGCGTCAGAGGTTTTCTGCTTTTTTCACTTTCCTGAGGCTCCTGCTCCCCTTTGCCATTTTGTTTCCACAGCGGCAGACTGAACAGCAGTATCGCAGTCAGAAAGATCTGGAGAAAGGCGATGTAGCGGTATCCCATGTTCCAGGTCTGTCCCCCGGTCAGCGCATACCCCATAATATACGGTCCCACAGAAGCGCCGACACCCCACATACAATGGAGCCAGCTCATATGCCTGCTGGCGTAATGAAGCGCTACATAATTGTTCAGCGACGCGTCCACACTCCCTGCGCCCAGTCCATAAGGAACCGCCCACAGGCACAGCGCGATGTAAGAGTGGCTGATAGAAAATCCAAACAGCGCCGCCGCCGTCATCAGCACACTGACTGCCGTAACTTTTCCTGTGCCGAAACGTTTTGTCAGCCGGTCGCTCTGCAGGCTGGAGATGATCGTCCCCACGGCAATGATCATGGAAATTCCTCCCGCATAGGAAACCGGCACGGAAAATTCCTGGTACATGGACGGCCAGGCGGACCCCAGCAGGGAATCCGGCAGTCCCAGACTGATAAACGCGAGATATATGATCCCCAACAATAAGTGAAACATTTTCTTGTCCTCCTCGTATGTATTTAAGTAACGAACTCTGTCACACGCAGTCCTTCTGTGATATAATAAAGGTTCAAAGTCTGATTGACAAGACTGTTTTTATAAAAAATGATCCACAAGGGAGGAACTCGTTGTGAAAGAAATTCTGATCGGCACGACCAACCCGTCCAAAGCAAACTACTTCGCATGGCTGCTCTCCGGCTACGACCTGCGTTTCCATACCTTAAAAGATCTGGACATCACCGCCGAGCCGGAAGAAACGGGAAATACCCCGGAGGAAAACGCCATCCTCAAAGCCAGATTTTACGGACAGTTTTTTGACCTTGTACTCTGCAACGATTCCGGCCTGTACCTGGATTGTCTCCCGCTTTCTGACCCCAGACAGCCGGGACTGCACGTGCGCACGCCCGGAAACGGACCGCGGCTTGACGACGAGGAAATGCTCCGCTGGTACTCCACGCTGGCGCACTCGCTGGGCGGCCAGGTCCTTGCATACTATCTGAACGGACTCGCAGTCTGGAACCGCGGCAGGATATCCTCATATACCGTAACTCCGGAATTCGCCAGGCAGGACGCATTTTATCTGGTAGACACGCCATCTCCCAAAAGACGCGAGGGATGGCCGCTGGATTCCATTTCCCTATACAAAGATTCCATGACCTACTTTGTGGACGCCCCTAGCGAAAACACACAGAATGACCAGCGCACCAACGTACTATTTGAAAAAACGCGGAGCAGCCTGGTAGGCTTTCTTGTGGAAGCTCTGCAACTGGAAGAAAATGCCGAAAGGAAAATCTGAGAAAACCGAACTTTTTGCAGCGGCAGTCATAGATTTTCTGTACGCTAAAAAAAAGCCAAGACAGCTGTAGTAACAAAAAAAGATGGCTCACAAGGCCATCTTTTTTCTGAATTCCAATGTAATCATTCCGCCATCTTCCGCGCCTCATATTCCTCCCGCAAAAGCGAATAATAACTGGCGTCGCAGATCCCCTGATTGTTCCGGTCACAGTGCCGCAGCGTGCCGTCGTACTTCATGCCGCATTTCTTCATAACCTTTCCGGAATTGGGATTCCGGGGATCGTGACGTGCCGCCACGCAGCCAACCTGCACCTCTTCAAACAGAAAGCGGATCAGCTCCTCCATCGCCTCAGAAGTAATTCCCTGATGCCACAGACTCCTGGAAATACAGTACCCCACCTGCACACAATCCGCGTTCTCTTTTACTTCCACCACGCTGATGCTTCCCACCGGCTCTCTGGTTTCCTTCCATTCAATGGCCCAGTTGTAAAAATCCGGCTGGCCATACTGATCGTTCCATTCGCTGAGAATACTCTTTGTAACCTCCGGCCCCGTATGAGTGGGCCATGTGAGGAACTTTGTCACTTCGCTGTCCCCGGCCCAGTTCCGGTACATGGCTTCGGCGTCCTCTATCCGGAATTTTCTCAGGATCAACCGATCTGTTTCCAGCGTCACTGTCCCTTTATGAACCATATTTACTCCTTTCATGGCGCACTTGCTGCGCCAATAATGGTAGATTTGGAAGTTTACTTCCAAACTTCCTTATCCTTTCTCACCCTTGCAGTCCATTTACTGTAACTTTTCCGCAAGTCTGTGTATTGACTGCGCAGACCTGGCGGAAGGTGTAGTTCCTGTGGGAATCCGCTTCATCATGAATCAATTTTCAAACAACCTGCGGACTCAGTTTTCGTCGCGCACCGATGCTGCAGCATGATGTTCTCACTCCTCGAACGCTTCGTTCAGTTCTTCTGTTCCCGGAAGTACAAATCTTCCTTTTTCAATCAATGAAATCTCCGTGCCGTCCTCTCTCTGCACGCGGATATAGTCCAGCTCATCGTAGGGAATCGTGATATCCGTATGACAACTGAAATATGCCTTGCCCGGATCCTCCTTGCGGAGTATGGAAATCTCGTTGTCCCTGGCGATAATCTCTTTACCGTCTGGATTGAACACCGCCGTATCTTCGGCCCAGCTGTAGCAGGTATCTCCCACGGCAAAATGCGGGCCCATCTTTTCCGCAATCAGAATCGGAAGCTTGTCCGCAATCTGATATTTCTCCGCCATTACATAGGCCGTCGTGTTGGTTCCTATAGCAAACTCTCCGAGAGGCAATGTCTTGTGGTGATGCAGGATATTGGTCTCAATATAAGTCTTATTCTCCTCTTCCCCTGCAAAGTTTGTACAGTTGTACTCTGTGATCTTTCCGTCCTGGAACGTGAGACACAGGTTCTGATAATTCAGTTCGTTCAGATACACGGAGGTCACATGGAGCACCCCGTTCGTTCCCTCCAGCACCGGGGAGGTAAACACCTCTCCCACCGGAATGTTGACATCCGCCACACAGTTTTCAAAATTCGTCTGTTTTTCCGGCTGCTCCAGGGAATGAAGCTGAACCCAAAGATCCGTCCGGTTCTCACCCAGTCCCTTCACATGCACCCGCGTTCCCTGGTCCAGCGCGTCGATCAGACACTGCTGGATCTTCTGATACTTTTTATAATCCAGCGTATTGATCTTTACCGTCTCCCGGAAGATTTCCTCAAACTGTGCCCCAATCTCCGGCACCGGATAGGCGATGATGGTAAAGCTGCGCTCCTCGCCGGGAATATAACGGTTGGTGATCTGCCCTGCCTCGCTGCTGTAGCGCACCTGGAGTTTTCGCTGCTTTTCATTGTAAGAAAGCGCATACTTGTTCGTCTGTGGCACAAACGGCTTCTCACCGAAGATTTCTATGACCGCAGGGCCTGCATGAACAGCCGCCAGGTCTTTTTGCCTGTCATATGCCACCTGCATGGCGCGCAGTCTCCGCTGCAGCATATCCTCGTCCAGGAACAGAGCCATATCCTCCCTGTGGTCGTAGTCAAACTGTTTGTTTGGAATGGCGCCTGAATAGCCGCTTCTGGTTCCCATATGATTTCTGCTGGCCATATGCGCCGGCGTCCGGTAGATTACCGGCTGAAGGCCCAGCTCCTCAAACTGCAGGATCGCCGCCCGCACCATCCGCTCAAAACCGAGATGATAACGGATGTTGACGGTTTTCTTTTTGGACAGATCCTTGTTTCCCAGCACAAACCCGATACGGTAGCCTTCCGTGTAAGTCCGGGCCATGGCGTCGATCTCCTCCTGGGGCAGACTGGCGAGAAATTCCGCAGTCTTCCGCTCATTCTCCGTCACATACTCGCCGTAACGATACAGATACCGGGTGTTTGTCAGATCCGCAGTCCGCACGATATCCGCTGCGAACGACAGCGACGGGTCGATTTGCTCCCGGATCCTGTACTCGGTGGTATCGTCCATGTAATCGTTGACATACCAGTAGAGGGTTTCTCTGAGCACAGATTTTGAGGGAATCTCCTCCTCAAACATCCGGTAAACCTCCAGAAACAGCTCCATCACGATCACCGAATCCCACAGACGGTCCTCGTACACCGACACGATCATCCCCTGGATCTCCGCGTACAGGAAACTGAGCATCTGACCATAACCTTCTCCCAGCATCTGCACCGCATAGGTCGGATTGCCAAAGGATTGGTCATACCGCTTCGGAAGGATGTCCCGGTACGGCGCCTGGTTGAGAATCTGAAGTTCTTCCTCTGTCGCCTGCTCCAGCACTCCCGCTTTGAGCCGTACGCCTAACTCCTGAGTCTTCACAATGTACTTTGCCATCTCCTGAAAATACTCCCGATACATGATCGGGACACTTTTTTCTCCCGGAATCTGGCGGATCCGCTCCATCGAGAGCTGCCAGCGTTCCTCCAGAAGTTCTCTTTCCTCTGCCGTATTCCTGTAATCAGTCATGTTTCGTTTCCTTTCCGTCCTTATTTCCGCTGTCTGTGCCGGTCTGTTTGGGCCTGTCATCGATAAGCGTACCGGCCGCCACGTTTTTCTCCAGCAGTTCCTGCATATAGGTCCAGATTTCCCTGGACCCTGACCCGGTGCATTCGTTGCGCTTCAGCACCTGGGAAATCCTCACCTGATGGCTGGTCCAGTCCCTGCCCTCATTGTAATCGTTGAGCAGCAGCGGCTGGAAATTGTCCATTGTGCGGGCGAAGCGGGCCTCCGGGGTCTCACAGGCCTCAAACTCCTCCCATAATTCCTTCATCTTTTCCTTCTGGTCCCCGGGAAGCAGTCCGAAAATCCGCTCTGCCGCCTTTTTCTCACGTTCTTCCTTCGTCCGGTTGGCTTCCTCGTCGTAGGCGTAGGTGTCCCCTGCGTCAATCTCCACCAGGTCATGTACCAGTATCATGGCCATGGTTCTGGCAATATCCACCGGCTCGTTGGAATACTCCTGCAGCAGCCAGGCCATCAGCGCCATGTGCCAGGCATGCTCCGCGTCCCCTTCTCTTCTGGAATATCCGCAGATGTGGGTCTGCCGTTCTATCTGCTTTTCCCGGTCAGCCTCAAGGATAAACGCCATCTGCCGGTCCCATCGTTCCCGATCCATTTCTCAGATCACACTCCTATCAGAAACAGTGAAAGCCACAGGACGGCCAGAACTCCGCAGGAAACAGATCCGATCACCGACTGTCTGTGGCTGACCTTTGTCTCCCGAAAGCTGCGAAGCCCCAGGTAAAACCCATAGACTGCCGTCAGCATGGCGAACAGAGCCACCGCGCCCACATAGACGCCAGCCTTTCCGCCAAAGGCAAAGGAGATCACCGCGTCAATGATAAAAAGACCGCCGGATACTGCCGCCAGACGAACGGCAGCTCCGCCTCCCTCGGATTTTTTCCTGATAAAATTATAGTTATACTTCTTCGCCATACCTGTGTCTCCTGATTTTGTCACATAGTAAGAAAATCCAGTAGCCGCTCAGCGCCCCCAGCGTGTTCAGCATCAGATCGTCCACATCAAAGCAGCCTACCTTGCACACCAGCTGCACCGACTCCACGCCAAGGCTGAAGGCGAACCCTAAAAGCGTCACCAGCCATGCGCTCCGCATCCTCCGGTGCATCACCGGAAGAAAAAAGCCGAACGGCCAGAAACCGATCACATTCCCCGCCAGATTCAGAAACGCCGCCAGGAATCCCACCCGGTGGCGGTACACCCAGAATCTGCGGATTTCCCGAAACGGTACCAGATTATATCGGTAGTCCTGCTCCGCGAAGGAATTCCTCCCGTAGATTTCCGCGAAAAACAGAAAATAAACGAGAAGCAGGACATAAATCACAAACAGAATCCGGCCGATCACACGGATTCTGTTCTTGGTTTCTGCTCTCAATCCATTCTCCCTTCAACAATCCGGCCGGCGATACGCAGTCAGAATGTAATCTCCGCACGCCGTTTCAGAAGTCCGGCGCCGTTGACAATCATCAACACGCCCATCGCAACGCCTGCGATCAGAAGAATGACTCCCATAGCGATATTTCCGCCTCCGGTACGTCCCATGGTCCTGAAAACTTTTTCATTCATACACAACACCTCTTTATGTCCAACGCAAAACCGTTTCTTTTTACTTTGCGCCATATTCCGCATAATATGCGTCGATGGCTGCCTTCATCGTGTCGTCAATGATAATATTTCCCTGACAGGGTCTGTTGTACAGGTATTCGATCACCTCCGCCATGGTCACGATCGCGTTTGCCGGGAAGCCATAAGTCTCCTGGATCTCTTCCAGCGCGCTCTTGGTTCCCTTGCCGCGCTCCATACGGTTCAGAGACACCATCAGTCCCTTGATCTCCACGTCTCCCTGGGCACGGATGATGGGGAACGTTTCCTCAATGGATTTTCCCGATGTGGTCACATCCTCGATGATCACCACCCGGTCGCCGTCCTTGATCTTGCTGCCGAGAAGGATGCCCGTGTCGCCGTGATCCTTCACTTCTTTCCGGTTGGAGCAATAGCGGATATCCACTCCGTACAGCTCGCTGATGGCCATAGTCGTGGCAACGCTCAGGGGGATGCCCTTATAGGCCGGTCCGAACAGCACATCGAAATCCAGTCCGTAATTGTCGTGGATGGCTTTCGCGTAGTATTCGCCCAGTCTTCTCAGCTGTGTTCCCGTTACATAAGCGCCCGCGTTCATAAAGAACGGAGACTTACGCCCGCTTTTCAGTGTAAACTCGCCAAATTTCAATACCTGGCTCTCCACCATAAACTCAATAAATTCCTGCTTGTACGCTTCCATTGTCTGTCCCTCCGTATTCTTTCTCTTATCAGGATACACAGGCTGTATGATCAGCCGCCGTACGCCTGTTTTCTCAACTGTGTGATATGAATTCTTCTCAATTTTAACATACCTTATGGAGATTTTCAATTCACGAATAGTAACAGTTCCGCCGACTGGTAACAGTTCCGCCTTGCTGAACGATTACACGCTTCGCGATGCACAGAAACTGCATTTCATGCAGTTTCGCGCCGCAGGCCTCGGGTTTTCGCGCATTCTGCGCGAAAACACCTCGCGGGATAGTGAAAGGCTGAACTGTTACTGTATCCCCAAAAACACGTGATAACAAAACGCAATCAGCACAGGAACCAGCTCCGAACAAATAACACCGTTAAGAACCGACAATACAACGGTTTCTTCATTGGTATATTTCATCATCATAGGCAATGTCGTGTCTTCACTGGTGGCGCCAGCCGGGGCGATACAGCTGTAACTGTTCAGATGCTTTGAAATCCATGGAATGGTAAAAAAGGAAAAGATTTCGCGCATCAGGTTGCTGAGAAACGCGATACTGCCCATCTGCGCTCCGGCCAGATTTCCGATCGTGACGCCGGCCAGACTGTACCACCCCAGACCGCTGGCTATGGCTGTACTTTCATTGAGCGGATAGCCGGTGAGCAACGCGTACACGGCGCCTCCCGCCACAGAACCTGCCACAATCCCGGCGGGGATGATCAGAATTCTTACATGATACTCCCGGATTTTTTTTACGATCCCGCGATGCATTCCAATGCTGATGCCCACAAGAAACATCAGAAGATATAATACGATATCCCTGTTCTCTACAAGGAAACCTGTTATTGTGCTGCCAAAATCTGTCAGGCCGCAGAGTATTCCTGCTGCCAGGGCAGCGATTGCCATTCCTACCATTTTGTTTTTCCTCTTACTCTCCTTTATTTCCAAAAACAACAAGCCAAACAGCCACACTAGAGCGTGTTTGAAAATTGCTTTCTGCAAGATGTGCGTCACAGTTTGTGGGGAATTTGTTCCGAAATCAGGAGGCGTAGCGGGCTACGCTGATTGATTTCGGGGCAAACTCCCCACAAAGTGGGGCGTGCAGATTGCAGGAATGAATTTTCAAACACACTCTAGCATAGATATTTGGCGATGCTGTATGCCGGCAGCACACACGAACCCCCAGTCAAAGCAAAGTGTTGGCCAAAGGTCCCTCTGTTTCTGCAAGACTGCAAACTTGACGTTCTGTTGTTTGGAGCAGGCATTTTATTCTGTTTCCATGCCAGTCTTGATATCCAATGCATTTTTATGGCGTTTGGTCTTTGCATGCTTCTGGTTTTGTTCCTTCGGCATAAATTTTCTGGTCAGTCCATAGACCAGGATCACAGAAAATCCTGCCGGCAAAAGGAAAAACAGGAAACTGGTCCATCCAAGGGTTCCCAGCTCATGCAGAAAATTCTCCCTGCTTCCCAGTGTCACTCCCATACAGAAGATCAACAGCAAGGTGCAGGCGACCTGGAGTTTTTCATTGATTTTTTTATATTTTTCCGGGAAAAACCGGCTGCCGACCAATACGCCGGCACACATGACAAGCAAAATGTCCATGTCTTTTCATCCTTCCTATAATGTCAAGTTCTCTGCTACAATAAACTTTGTCCCAGACGAGACAGCTATAGTATAGCAGAATCCCTGCAAGAATCAAAGACCCTGCTCCCGTTTTCACCAATCGAGACATATCTGCGGAATACTTCGTCTGAAGAAAGACCCCCGTCTGTCGCTCCCAGATATTCCACGGCGCAGGATGCCGCCGCACATGCAAAACGCCCGCACGCTTCCAGTTCCATCCCTTCCGACAAGGCCCACAGAAATCCTGCCGCAAAGCAGTCCCCCGCTCCTGTGGTGTCGATACACTGTTTCACCGGGTAGGCAGGTATCTGATACCATTCATTTTCCGTTTTGATCACACAGCCTTTTGCGCCGCACTTTATAACCGCGCAGGATACCCCTGCCTTTACCAGCTGTTCAGCACTGGCAAACGGGTCCTCCGTTCCCGTCAGAAGCGCGGCTTCGGCAGCATTTGGCAGAAGGTAATCGATATACGGCAAAAATCCCCGAAGGTCCTCCAGCCGCTCTCCATTCTTTGCCTTAGTCATATCAGCTACAAGGATCCTGCCTGTTTTTTTCTTGATTTCTCTGAAAAGCGCTGTCATCGCCGGAATGTCTAAATCCGCAGAGACAAAGATACTTGCAAAGCTTATAATATCAGCCGCTGTCTCCAACCGCGGCAGAACATCCTTATAAGATAATCTTCTCTGGCTTCCCTTTGGGTTTGTCAAAAAGCTCCGCTCCCCCTTTTCATCCACAAGAACAATATTCACCGACGTATCTGTCTGCGGCTCAACTACTATGTTGCCTGTGGGAATACCATGTTTCTGAAGAAACGATAAAATTCTTGCCCCGGACTCATCGTCTCCAATTTTGGAGATCAGATCCACCTTTCGCCCAAGCTGTGACAGTATTACTGCCTCATTCAGCGCATCTCCGCCAAAGGAGAGTTTGATCCTTTCCATGGGATGAGAGCCCGCCTGGAAAACCTTTTCGCTGACAGGTCCCGCCAGAACATCGATCACCGAATTCCCTATGATCGTAAGATTCTTTTTCATATGCCGCCTCGCTTTCTCTTCTCTGCTTTCTCTTATCCGCTTTCGTTTATCTTGTCTGTTTCTTTCCCGTTTTCTTTTGATAACCTTCTCTGCTTCTTTCTTATATTCTTTTTCCGGCTGTTACGCCCGGATAAAAAGATAAAGTCCGCAAATTTCAAATTTACGGACTTCTTCGAACTCCCCGAGTTGGACTCGAACCAACAACCCTTCGGTTAACAGCCGAATGCTCTGCCATTGAGCTATCGAGGAATATTATGAAATTATATTTGCAAATAATCCAACTACCTGTCATCCCTGACAACCCGCTGGACTACTCTGAAAGTATTGATATACCTTCAAAACCGCATACACACTGTACACATCACTTATCATACCATATTTCTATCTGGAACACAAGACCTGGCAGGCTTTCTTTTTTCGCTCCGGAACTTCTTTCTTATCCGTTCCTTCACTCTCTTCCACCCTGCCTCCTGGTCAAACCCTCGACCGATTAGTAACAGTCAGCTCCACACATTGCTGTGCTTCCACCTCTGCCCTATCTACCT
>JAGHIA010000067.1 GCA_017887445.1 Fusicatenibacter sp. | reverse complement strand
TTGGAGATCCGGTACTGGGTCCGGACGGATCTTACCGTGAGATCGGGGATCCCTGTGAGAATGCGCAGCACATGCTGGCAGGCAGCGGTGTCCTTCAGGGCAACGCTCATAAATACATCGCTGAACAGAGTCAATGATTGGGCCTCCGCCACGCGGCGTTCGCGGCCCTCCAGTAAGGTGCGTGAGAGTTGAGTATCTGAGTTTTTCAAAAAACCTCCTTTCTCTTTCCGCACCGTCCCGCTCTGTTGAAATTATTCTAACACCTGGAGAGTAAAAATACAACCGAAAGTATTATAATTTTTTGCGCTTTTGTAACTATTCAGCTGGCTGAATAGTTACGCGCTTTTCAATTTAAAGTAATGTAACAGTTCAGCCTGCCACTGTCCCGCGAGGTGTTTTCGCACAGAATGTGCGAAAATCCCGAGGCCTGCAGCGCGAAACTGCATGAAATGCAGTTTCTGTGCATCGCGAAGCGTATAATCGTTCAGCAACGCCGAACTGTTATAAAATAATTTGTGGCCTTCTAAGAAATGTTTGCATTTCTTCGTCAATATGGTATGATTATTGCAAACGGCTATGAGCAACAACAGGATATTTGGGCCGTGGATGTAATGCAACTGCCTGGAGAGGAGAACAATCATGAAAAATGATGTGAAACGGGATACAAAAAAGAGAAAAAAGAAAAGAAATCCAGGCGCGGTGTTTTGCCAGCTTCTGGGGACGGTTTTACTTGTGGCGATGGTTTTGGTATGTCTGCCTCTGACGGTGCCGCGTTTTTTCGGCTACCATATCTATACGGTAGTCAGCGGCAGTATGGAGCCGGCGATCCCAACGGGAAGTCTTGTTTATATTCATGAAATGCAGCCGGAGGATGTGGAGCCGGACGATGTTATCGCCTTTTATGGGGCAAAAGATTCAGCCAGTATCATCACGCACCGCGTGGTGGAAAACCGTGTGCTGATGGGTGAGTTTATTACCAAGGGCGACGCAAACCAGACGGAGGACATGAACCCGGCGCCTTACGGCAATTTTATCGGACGTGTGGAGAAATCCTTTCCCGAGATTGGCGTGGTGGCGCAGATACTGACAGGGCGGGAAGGAAAATTTATTGCCGGAGGTGTGATTCTGGCGGCTGTGATTCTGCAGGGCGTTGGCTCTGCGCTGGAACGGGGAGCCGAGAGAAGACAGGAAAAGAAAGAGCGCAACAGTTCCGCCGGCTGAGCAGTGTAACAGTCGTAACTATTCAGCCAGGTCTGTGCATTGACTGCGCAGACCGTTTGAAAACAGGAGATGAAAAACGAATTGGATATGACCGGAAAGTCATGATCCAATTCGTTTTTTTATTCCCGCGAGCAACGAGCCAAGTAGCCACAGCCCAGGCTGCCTTCTCTTGCCGCAAGCGGCAATTCACCTTGTGCTTGCATGGATATTTGGCGGTGCTGTGTGCCGGTGGCACACGTTAAGCACTGACCGAAGCGAAGCGTAGACCTGCCGCGAGGGGTGCTGTGTGCCAATGGCACACGGTTAGCACTGACCGAAGCGGAGCGTAGACCAAATACCCCGGCTCTGCAGCACGCTATGACGAACATCTTGCAGAAAGCAATTTTAAACACGCGCTTATCCGTTACTACTTTTTTCCGATCCGGAGAGCCTGCGGTACATGGATGTCCGCATGTATGCCGTCGGGCAGATGGACTTGGCCGCGTGTACCGTCCAGATGATATCCCAGGAGGTCTTCCATGAGAACGGAGATCGGTCCGGTGGCCCAGGGATGACACAGGCTGGTGTTCCACTTCTGAGCTTTTCCCCAGGCCTCGAAACAGGTAGTGGCGCCTTCGCGGAGCATGTGATGCCAGGAGTTGTCGCCGGTAGAGGTGATCATATGGTAAGCCGCTTCGTGCTGGCCGAGACGGCACAGCGCTTTCATCTGGAACCAGGTCATGTAAACGCCGGAGCAGATTCCTTTTTCCAGGAGGAATCTGGCGAGCGTATCTTTTGCCGATTTGTCATAAAAGCCAAAATATACAGGAAGAATATTGGCATGCAGCGACGCGTGGCCAGAGGGAGATTCCGCATCCGTATACAGTCCCCGGCGGGAATCGAAAAACGCTTTATGAAAGGCTTGTATCAACTGCTGGATTTCAAGTTCCGCAGAGGTTCTATTTTTTGCTGAAGAAAATTCTGCTGTCTGTTTCGTATCTCCGGAACATATCTGTTCCATCTTGTTCATCTGGATCAGAAAGCCAATATAGAAGGCGTTTATGACGTTGTGGACGCCGGGTCCGACCACCGGCCGGGTCAGTGGAAAATCGTATCCGTCTCTGAGATTTTCCGGCCAGTCAACCATATTCCATTTTTCGGACACCTGTTCCAGAAGGCCGTCTCCCCGCTGAAATTGCTGAAAGTATGCCTTGATGTTCCTGCATGTTTCCAGGCATAGCGCCAGAAAATCTCTGTCATGGGAAAGCTGATAATAGCGCAGGGCAATAATGGGAAACTGAAGGGAATAGTCCGCAATCTCCTGCATCAGTGACCCGGGCGCAACGGCGCACATGCCCGGACAAAACGTGGTGGAGAGACAGAAATCCTCCAGCGCTTCCCTCAGCAGCCTGCCGTCGCCGGTCAGCCACAGATGGGAGGCGCTGGTGATGGTCAGATCACCCAGATACTGGCCTTTTTCCCGTGTCGGACAGTCCACATAGGTTTCCTGGCAGCCATACTGCACCGTCCGCTTGCACAGGTCAAAAACCTGCGCCAGAACCGGATCATTGGTGTCCAGTGTACAGGCCTTGGCGTCGAAAGGATAATGCCGGACCACGGCGGAAATTTCCAGTATCCGGACGCCGTCCGGAACCAGAAGCGTACACCAGCGGAATCCTTTGTAATCGAACTGTTTCAGGATGTTTTCGCCGTCTTTCAGCGTCCAGTATTCCTCGTAGCGGCAGCCGCAGCGCATATCAAAGCGGACGTGCCATGGCTCCGGACTTTGTTCCTCGCCGCAGAGGATGGTCACGGTCTGACCGCCGCTTCCGGATGCCTTAAGCTTCAAAGTTGCTGTGATTTCTTCCCCGAAATCGCAGAAGAAAAAGGTCTGGCCCGGACGGTGAAGCTTTGTGACGCGGGGGCGGCGCTCACAAAACGACACGGAAGGGGAAGCGTACGGGGCAAACGTATAGTCAGCGGCTTTGCGGACGCAGCAGCGGATCCAGTTATAAGAAGACGGCATACAGGTATGTGAGGGTAGTGTGCAGTCCTTGGAAAGCAGCGTGCAGTTCTGGGAGGATGACGTGCAGTTTTGGAAAGGCAGCGTACAGGTATGAGTGCAGGTGTCTTCCTGCGGATATGGACGTTCCGGCTCCAGGCGGCTGTCGTAGTCTTCCGGGTATTGGGTGTCGTAGCCGAAGATTCTCCGGGGCGATATTTCTGTGTAAGCCTGGTTGATGATAGTCTCAAAGGTTTCATCTGTTTTCAGGATCAGCCGCCCGCCATCCAAAGAAAGCTCCCACAGGTCCATCACAAACCCGCAGCGCAGGTCGCCGCTCTGATAGGCGCGGTTGATCAGTCCCTGATAATAGACTTCCGCTTCGATATGATTTTCACCTTCGCGGAGCAGATGGGTCACGTCCACGCTGTTCCAGCGATAGCGGAAATGATATCCCTGAGCGGGGCCGAGGGCGGCGGTCTGTCCGTTGATCTTTACGCGGGCATAGTCGTCGGCGCTGAAATCCATTCGAAAGCGGCGGCTGCCGGGAGCCAGAGTAAATTTCCGGCGAAAAAGAAGATGGACGTTTTTCAGGCGCTCCGGGTGAAAATAATCTGTGGACTCGTTTTCGCGGTGAAAAACATTGAGTGGCGCGAGGTCAGAAAACATCGGGTGCGTGATCCAGGAACCGGAAAATTTGTGGGATTCCTGGAAAAAGGTTGTTGAAAAATCAGTGTGCATGGGGAAAAGGCTCCTTTAAAATTGTATGATTCACTGTAACTGCTGAATCAGCGCGTGTCTGAAAATTCCTGCAATCTTCAAACACATTCTGCCGGAACAGCTGCGGTGAATCGTAATTATTCAGCCAGGTCTGAGAATTCCTGCGCAGACTGTATGAAAACGTAGTGCCTGTGAGCATCCGGCCCATCGCGAAGCGATTTCCAATGGCAGGATGCCGTAAGTATTCAGCTGGCTGAATACTTACGGTGAATCAGATAGTATCCTTGAAATACGCTACGGTCAGCTCTACCATTTTACTGTAGCTTTTCACGCCGTCCTGCTGGCCGTTGATCTTCAGGTAGGTGTCGTTGACGTTGGATGACACTTCTGAGAGTACGCCGTCGTAGCGGGCCCAAAACTCCCGGTTGGCGGTAAGGTCAGCCTCCGCAAGGGAAGAAAGCTGCGCCCGGATGGCGCTCCAGGCGTCGTGATCGGCGTCATACAGGGCGTTCATGCAGTAAATCCATGCGGACAGATAACCGCTGTACTGAAAGTCCGTTTCGTCTGACTGGATACATGCGAGGAAAGCGATGAAATTTGCTTCTTCCTCCTGCATAAATCCCCGAAGGTGGGACAGTTCGTGGCAGACGGTAAAAGGGATGTTGTAGGCGGTCATATCCCCGTTATAGTTGGCTTCGATAGTAAAAGCCGAGAAGATTCCGGTGAGGCTGAGACGGGAGAGGATCTGGGAACACAGCACTTTCTTGGGAACGGGATAACTGCCGGAAAGAGCGGGAAATGTGTCACCGAGGGATTCCATGGCGTTTGCCGCGTCCGGACCCTCTGGCCGGGTCAGCGTCATCACATTGTTTTCGTCGCGGGCGACTTGTCCGCTTCTTTTGTTGACTTCTTCGGTGAGCCAGGAGCAGATACGGGCAAGGTCCTCCACGGTGCAGGGTTCTGCCACAATACCGGCTTTTTCCGCAAAGGAAACACGGTGGTAGTTGATGCCGCCGCCGAGCATGAAAAAGAAAGCCAGCAATGCCGCCGCCAGGCAGAGACCGGAGAGCCAGGAGAGAAGATGCCGCCGGAAGGCTTTGGCGTTAACGATCCTTCTAACGGTAAACATAACGGAAAAAAGAAACGCCAGAATCAGCAGGTAAAGACCGATTTCCGCCAGAGAAAACGGCACACGTCCGGTGACGCTGGAGATAGCCTCTGCTGCCGGACGGTAGACGGTTGAGGAGTACCATTCCGCGGTTTCCGGAATCAGGGTGGAAACTAAGAGAAGAACCGCGCTGAGCAGAAAGATGATCAGTGCGGCAAGGAACCGAAAGCGGCAGCCGGAAAAATTGCCGGGTTCTTTTCGGGAGTTTTTTTGCGCTTTTTTCATTGGTGGATACCTCCGGGAAATGTAGTCCGTG
>JAGHIA010000066.1 GCA_017887445.1 Fusicatenibacter sp. | reverse complement strand
TCACAGATAATTCCATACTTTTTTGTGTACCTTGACAGAATCACAGTTTCTTTACATATTCCTCGAAGACCTCCAAAGCGCGGGCAACCGGCTCCGGACTGGTCATATCCACGCCGCAGATCTTCAGCAGATCGATGGGGTCTTTGGAACAGCCGCCGCTTAAAAACGCCCGGTATTTCTCCAGGATCCCCGGTTCTTTGTCCAGGATTTTCTGGCTGATGGCAATAGCCGCGGAAAACCCTGTGGCATACTGATATACATAAAACGGTGTGTAGAAATGGGGAATCCGGGACCATTCCATGGCAATCTGCGGATCAATCTCCACCTCCGGTCCAAAATACTCCCGGTTCAGCGAAGCGTACATCTCGCACAGACCCTCCGCGCTGAGACTTCCCTCTTTCTCCAGTTTCTCGTGGGCCAGCTTCTCAAATTCCGCGAACATGGTCTGCCGGTAGAGGGTGGATTTAAACTGATCCAGGAAATAATTAATCAGGTACGCCCGCTCCGCCTCATCCTTGGCATGCTCCATCAGATCATGGATCAGCAGCGCTTCGTTGCAGGTGGACGCTACCTCCGCCACAAAGATCCGGTACCCTGCGTAGATATATGGCTGCGCCCCGTCGGAATAATAGCTGTGGATCGCGTGTCCCATCTCGTGAGCCAGGGTGAATACGGAATTCAGGTTTCCGCTGTAATTCAAAAGCACATAGGGATGTGTGCCGTAAGCGCCCCAGGAATAGGCGCCGCTCCGCTTGCCCTGGTTTTCATAGACGTCGATCCATCCCTCTGTAAAGCCTTTCTCCAGCAGCTGGCCATACTCCTCGCCCAGCGCCGAAAGTCCCTGCTTCACCATGTTCTTGGCCTCCTCGAACGGGATCTCCCGCTCCGGCCGTTCCACCAGCGGAACATAGACGTCGTACAGATGTAGTTCTTCCAGGTTCAGCAGGCGCTTGCGCGCTTTCATGTATTCGTGCATGGCCGGGAGTTTTTCGTGAACCGCCGCAATCAGGTTATCGTACACAGAGACCGGAATATTCCCCCCGTCCAGCGCCGCCTCCAGGGAGGAGCCGTATCTGCGCATGCCGGCAAAAAACTGGGCCTGTCTGAGATTGGCGGTAAAAGTGGCCGCCAGCATGTTTTTGTGGGCCTCGTAAACCTGATACAGCTTCCGGAACGCCTCCTTGCGGACGCCGCGGTCCCTGCTCTCCATAAGAACGCCGTAGGAACCGGCTGTCAGAGGCATTTCCCTGCCCTTGGCGTCTGTCACTGTTCCAAAGTCAACGTCCGCGTTGTTGAAGGCCATAAAGATCTGCTGGGGACCGTCGGCCAGCTCCTGGGTCTTTGCCAGCACTGTCTCCAGCTCCGGCGACAGCACATGCTCGCGGATCCTCAGCTCCTCCTCCAGCCGCCGGCGGTACTTTCCAAGTTCCGGCAGCTGTTCCATATAACTGTTCAGCGTTTCCTCTCCCAGCGCCAGAAGCTCCGGGCTGACAAAGGACATGGCGTCGGACACCTGGGCCGCTGCCGCCTGGGCCCTGCCGGACATTTCCTGATACCGGCGGTTTCCCATATCCTGATGATACCTCTGGCTGGCGTAGACAACGGTCCGCTCCGTCAAAAGCTCCAGCTCCTCCTGCTCCTTCAGCACACGGAAAAGCATTTGCGGTCCGGCGGCCATGGTTCCTTTCCGTTCCCGGAAAGCGCCGGCTTTTTCTTTCAGCTCCTCGAAAGCCTGCTCCCAGGCTTCGTCACTGGGAAACATATCTTCCATTCTCCAACAGTATTTTGGATCGGCCTCTTCTCTTTTCTTTATCATTTCCATCCAGTGCTCCTTCTTTGCTTTTTCTTAGAGTTTACCACATTTTCCCCGCGGGATTCAAAAATTTTTCGTTTAAATATCTTGACAATTCTGTTACGCAGCCGTATTATTGTATTAGATAATTAATACAGTCATACAACAGAAAGGAGGATATCTATGGCATGGGCACTTGACTCCGGCAGACCAATCTACGCGCAGATCATAGAACGGGTGCAGTTAGATATTATCACAGGACATTACAGACCGGGAGAAAAACTCCCTTCCGTACGGGAACTGGCCTCTGAAGCGTCAGTGAATCCCAATACCATGCAAAAAGCGCTTTCCGAGCTGGAGCAGAGCGGACTCCTCTATACCCAGAGGACCAGCGGCCGCTTTATCACCGAGGACACAGAGCTGATCCACCAGATGAAAACCTCTCTCGCCACCATGCAGGTGCGGGAGTTTATCCGCAAAATGCGCCAGCTTGGTCTGGAAGACGATGAAATACTTCAGCTCATCAATACCATTATGAAGGAGGAGACGAACTTATGAGTGAATTACTGACCTGCCGGGAACTGACGAAACAGTTCGGAAACAAACCGGCGCTTGACCACCTGAACCTGACTCTGGAACGGGGCAGGATCGTAGGACTTCTCGGTCCCAACGGAAGCGGCAAGACCACGCTCCTGAAGCTGATCAACGGCCTGCTGGTACCTTCCGGGGGCGAGGTTCTGATCAACGGCTTCAAACCCGGCGTTGAGACGAAAAGCATCGTCTCCTATCTGCCGGACCGTATGTACCTGGGCAACTGGATGCGGGTCTGCGACCTTCTGGAATATTACGCGGATTTTTACGCGGATTTCGACCGCTCCCGCGCGGACAAAATGCTGGATTCCCTGCATATCCGCCCTTCCGACAAACTGCGGGCCATGTCCAAAGGAACCAAGGAAAAAGTACAGCTGATCCTCACCATGAGCCGCAGGGCCCAGCTCTACTGTCTGGATGAACCCATCGCCGGCGTGGATCCCGCCGCCAGGGATTATATCCTGTCAACCATCTTAAACAACTATGACGAAAACGCGACCATCCTCATCTCCACACATCTGATCTCGGATATCGAGAACATCCTGGATGAGGTACTCTTTCTCAAAGACGGTCAGCTGAAGCTTCAGTCCACCGTGGATGAGATCCGTCTCACAGAGGGAACCAGCGTTGACGCATTATTCAGGGAGGTATTCAAATGCTGAAAAAATGTCTGAAACATGAATGGAAAGCCACCTGGAAAAGCATGGCCGGCATCAACGGCGCAGCGCTGGTCCTGGGACTTTTGGGAAGCCTGGGGATCATAGGTACCCTGAACAACATGAGAATCCCGGATATCGTGGTATTTCTCTATGTGTTCGCCTACGTTATCATTCTGATTGCTTCCGCTGCAGTTACTTATTTTATGATCGCGTCCCGCTATTACAAAAGCATTTTCACCGACGAAGGCTATCTGACCAACACGCTGCCTGTGACCAGCGACCAGAAGATCCTTTCCAAATTTCTGGTGTCTCTGTTCTGGGCCGTGGCCAATATTCTCTGCATCTTCGGCTCCGTCGCGATTCTTCTGGCTCCGCTTCTGTCCGAAGCGCTGAAGCGGACAGACGAGACCTGGGACCTGCTGATGCGGGAACTTGATTTCATCTTCACAGTCCTCGCCAGAGAGCTCGGATTTTCCAGCTTTCCGATGATGATCGTTTTCATGACCGCTCTTTGCTTTGTCAGTCTGGTCTACTGCATCATGAACTTTTATTTCTGTATCAGCCTTGGCAACCTGTTTTCTTCCCACAAGATCCTTGCCGCGGTTCTGATATATTTTGGTCTGAATATGATACTCCAGGTGGCTTCCGCCGGCATAAGCTTCTTCGCCGCCCTGACAGGCAGCGACGGCGCGGTATTCTCGCTGATCATGCTGCTGACCGCCCTGCTGGAGCTGGTACTTACGATTGTTTTCTACTTTACCAACCGGTTTATCATTGACAGGAAACTGAACTTGCAGTAACATAGTAACAATTCAAACCGTTCAGTTAACTGAACCGTTACGTAACATACAAAGATCCGCACAAATACAAGAGCGTGTTTGAAAATTGCTTGCGGAAACTGAACGACGGCAGACAGCAGCAGTGCTGACTGCCGTCAAAATTTACTGACAGAAGGAACCTGCGCTATGACATCTGTATTAAGAGAACATTTTGAGGAAGCCGTCCGTAATTTTCAATTTGAGGGCGCCTTGCAAAACGCGGCCCCCTACGGAAACGGCCACATCAACGACACCTATCTTTTAACGTTCGCAAACGGCAGCGGCTCCACCAAAATCATCCTCCAGCGTATGAACCGCCAGGTATTCGCAAAGCCTGTGGAGCTGATGGAAAACATCATGGGGGTAACCTCCCATCTGCGGAAAAAAATCATGGAGCAGGGCGGCGATCCTCTGCGGGAGACGCTGAATGTGATCCCGTCCCGCGGCCAGCGGCCCTATTTTATGGATTCCGCCGGAGAATACTGGCGGGCCTACCGGTTTATCACCGGCGCCGTCAGCCTGGACCGTGTGGAGCGGCCGGAGGATTTCTATGAAAGCGCCCTGGCATTTGGTAACTTCCAGCGGATGCTGGCGGATTACCCGGCCGGAACCCTTCACGAGACAATCCCCGGATTTCACGACACGGAAGCGCGGTTTGACGCGTTCCAGAAAGCCGTAGAGCGGGATATCTGCGGCCGGGCCCGGTATGTCCGGAAGGAAATCGAATTTATCCGCGCCCGCCGGGAACTAGCCGGAGTTTTCAACCGCCTCCTGGAGAAAAAAGAGCTTCCCCTGCGGGTTACGCACAACGACACGAAGCTGAACAACGTTATGATCGACAGCAGGACCCGCCGCGGCATCTGCGTCATCGATCTGGACACGGTCATGCCGGGACTTGCCATGAACGATTTCGGCGATTCCATCCGCTTTGGAGCCAGCACCGCCGCGGAAGACGAGACGGACCTGCGCAAGGTTTCCTGCGATATGGCTCTCTACGAACAGTATGTGAAAGGATTTCTGAAAGGCTGCGCCGGACAGCTGACGCAAAAAGAAGTACGGCTGCTGCCCATGGGCGCCAGGATCATGACCTTCGAATGTGGAATCCGTTTTCTGACCGATTATCTGGAAGGCGACCGCTACTTTAAGATTCACCGGGAAAACCATAATCTGGACCGCTGCCGGACGCAGCTTCGCCTGGTGGAAAGCATGGAGGAACAGTGGGACTTGATGAATAAGATCATCGAAAAATATCAATGATATTTGTACAAAACAGGAGCAGACATGGCTTGTATATAGCCGGGCCTGCTCCTGTTTTACAGGTATATGCCCGCAAACGAAATATCCGGCACATCTGGCCGTTTTTTCATTCGCAGTATATTATTTTCGTAACGATCATCTGTTCAGAACCGTTATCTATTTTCTCCCTTCCGCCGCGGCATACCAGCAGGACAGCCCGATCACCATCAGGCCCAGTCCCAGAAACGCCGCCGGCACAGAAAAAACTTTCGCGGCCGCTCCGCACAGCGGACTGAGCGCCGCCATCCAGATACTGTAGCTCATGCTCCCCACCGAGATTACAGTGGCCCGTATGCTGCTGACCGCCTCCTGCTGGTTTTCGTTCTCCAGCCGCAGCGCAGTCATCTCATTCATGCAGCAGGCAACGCCGGCCGCCAGAACCACTGGCAGAAGCCTTCCCGCTCCGCAGGCGATAATGGTCGCCCCCGTCAGGCTTCCGCCGATCCATGCCACTGTGCGGCTTTTTACCTTTCCGCTCCGTTCCCCAAGAAATGCTCCCGCGGCGCTGAACAGGGAAATCAGAAACAACGGTATCCCCACCAGATTTTCTTGCAGACCAAGCGTTACCAGATATTCCTGCAGCATCATACTGACCAGATAAGCTCCCGCGCTGATCCCTCCCAGGACCGCCATTCTTCTGCGCATTCTGGGATGCTCCGCAAGGAAAGAAAAACTTTTTCTGAAATGTTCCAACAGCTCACGGGCCATCATCCGCAGCGTAAGCTTTCTCTTTCTTTTCTTCTGGGTTTCAGAATATCTTTCCGTTTCAGAACCTCTCTCTGTTTTAATGCCCTGCTCTACTTCAGAATGCCTCTCCATTTCAGAATACATCCTTGTTTCCGGCCCAGTGCCTGGCTTCGCTTCCTCCAACCGTGAAGCCAGCAGCGCGCAGCACAATCCCTGGCCGGCAGAAAGCAGATAGGCGGCACGAAATCCCATGCTGATGGTGACGACGCTGAACAGTCCCGTAACGGCACACAGTCCCTGATAGATCGACGACTGCCGTGACGACACCTTCAGGTAACGCTCTGCCTGTCCCGCCTGCAGAAGGCTATCATAGGTCAGCGCTTCTCTGGTGCCTGATACCAGGTTGTAGCTGACCGCGTTCATTCCCATGGCCAGCAGGATCACAGGAAAAAAATCTGTGGCGATCATGCAGCAGGAAGCCAGGGCGGACACGATCCCCGCCGCCGTCAGCGTGTTTTTTCTGCCAAACAGGTCCGAGATCATCCCGCTGGGAATCTCGCAGCACATACTCACCGCGTGAAAGACTCCTTCCGCGATTCCGGCCTCCGCCAGAGAAAATCCCCTCTGGAGCAATAATACCACCCAGACCAGATCTACGATCTGAAGTCCACTTACAATTTCATAAAGATATAACGTACGGATTTGTTTTTTGATATTCATGATTGCATCATCCTCTTTCTTCTGTGATTGAATGATGCCCATTTTCAGAAATGAATCCAGAAAATACCGTGTGTTCCATCTCCGGAAAACACACTGCCGCTATCCTGCAAGGTATTTTCGCGAAGAATGTGCGAAACCGTAACAGTTCAGCCTGTCACTATCCCGCGAGATGTTTTTGCGCATAATGCGCGAAAATCCCGAGACCTGCAGCAAAAAGCTGCGTGAAATGCAGTTTCTGTGTAACTATTCAGCTGGCTGATAAGTTACGTTTTTGCGTAACCGTTCAGCAAGGCGGAACCATTACTGGGAGTTACCTGAAAATGGGCGCACTGATAGCCTGGAATGCAAAAATGTAACCTTTTCTTACCATAAGACAAGTTGTTTTCCAGCCCATCGTGCGCCTCCTGTTTTTGTTTTTTACAGAATAACATATTCCAACGGAAAACGCAATCTTTTTAAAATACATGCGCCAGATCCAGCAGGTACAAGATCAGCACGATCGGTGACGCGATGCTGCTTATCACGAAAAGAGCAAATTTAAACTGCTCCAGCCGCTGAAATCTGATGCCCTGGCTTTTTACCTTCTCGGAATAATCCAGAAGAACATCGGTGGCCTCCTTCACCCGGGCCAGCTCCTGGTCACAGGACTGCTTCACGCTGTCCTGAAGAGAGGTTTCCAGCGCCTGGGTCATCCGCCGGATCTCGCCGTCAATACGGGTGCTGAGAGAACTGCTGCTGTCCTGAATGGACTGGGCCAGCGCCGTCAGCGCGTCCAGACGTTTCCGAAGGACGTCATCCTGCTCCACAATCAGTCCGGAAACCTTCTGTTCATATTCCGTGTAATGCTCCCGGAAACTGTCGATCTGATGTACCAGCTCCGCGGATTCCGCTTTCGCCAGCGCCAGTTCGCTGTCAGCCTTGCGCAGATCGGCGATGTAGCGGAGAAATTTGCTCTCATTGATCAGAGAAACCGTTTTGTCCGGTTTTTCCGGCGCCGTCCTCCGGACTTTCTCTTCCCACGCCGCCTCCCCGGCGGACGGATCTTCTGTCTGGGAAATGTCAAACATCGGTGTCTCCGTGGCGATCTGCTGGTTCAGCTGCTTTTCCAGTTCATTGCTCAGGTCGATCGTATTTCCGTGTACCGGGAACGAAGCGTCGTTTCGTAAGCGTGTATTTTCCATCGTTCATCTCCTCGTAAAATCATTCTTCACATGAATTTTCCGCAGCTGCTCAGCCGCGCGGAACAGCCGCGGTTTTTCGTAACGGTCCAGCCAGCCGGATCGTTACGGTTTTCTATGGATTTCTCTATTATATCTTCTTTTCTCCACTTACACATGAATCTTTAGTATTACATTTTTCGACAAAATTCGCGGATGATATCACGTTAATGCAAAAAAAACACCCTGCGTTTCCGCAGCAAAAAGGCCGTAACGATTCAGCCGGCTGAGTAGTTACAAAAAGGCTGTCACTGGCGCGGCAGTTCCACAGAACCGCCGGCCATGACAGCCTTTTTCTTTCTACTATATTTTGATTTTATTTTAGCCGCTTATATATTCCGGAATCTCCGGTATCTTTTTTCCGTCAGCTCCTCCAGGGAATATTTCGTATATTCCTCCAGGAACGCCGCTATCTTGACTTCCAATTCCTGACTCACAAGCGGGAAGTTCTCCTTTGTCAGATGCTCCGGCTCACCAATGATCTTCTCGATGATGCCCAGCTGCTTCAGATCCTGAGCGGTCATCTTCATCACCTGGGCCGCCTCTTTGGCCCGCTTGCCGTCCTTCCAGAGGATCGACGCAAAGCCTTCCGGGGACAGAATGGAATAGATGGAGTTTTCCATCATCCATACCTCGTCGCCCACTGCCATGGCCAGCGCGCCGCCGCTGCCGCCCTCTCCGATCACCAGAGAAAGGATCGGCGTCTTCAGATCCGACAGTTCAAAAAGATTTCTGGCGATGGCCTCACCCTGGCCCCGCTCCTCGGCCTCCATGCCGCAGAACGCGCCGGGCGTGTCCACAAAACAGATTACCGGACGGTGGAATTTCTCCGCCTGTTTCATCAGGCGCAGCGCCTTCCGATACCCTTCCGGGGAAGGCATTCCGAAATTTCTGCGGATATTTTCCTTGGTGGTCGTTCCCTTCGCCTGGGCGATGACCGTCACCGGGCGGCCCTGGAACCAGGCGATTCCGCCGACGATGGATGGGTCGTCCCGGAATCCCCGGTCGCCGTGGAACTCCTGGAATCCTTCGAACAGCGCGTCGATATAGTCCGTTCCCACCGGACGGTCTTTCCTCCGGGCTTTTTCCACCCGCTCCCAGGCAGTCACAGGTTCCGGATTTTTGGCGTTCTCTGCCTCCTGTGATTCCTGAGCGCCATCCGCTCCGGCCGCAGAACCCGCAGTATCCTTAACCGCATCGTTCACCACTGTATACCCGGCGCTGTTTTTGTCCGCGCCGTGGAGACGGAGGATCTCCGCCAGGGTATCTCTGGAAGTCTCTCGTTCAAGGATTCCATCCAGAAATCCATGCTCCAGCAGAAACTCCGCCCGCTGGAATCCTTTCGGCAGTTTCTGTCCGATGGTCTGCTCGATGACCCGGGGACCTGCGAAGCCGATCAGCGCGTTGGGCTCTGCCAGAATGATATCTCCCAGCATGGCCCAGCTGGCGGTAACGCCGCCGGTGGTAGGTTCAGTGCACACGGTCACATACAGAAGGCCCGCCTCGCTGTGACGCTTCAGCGCCGCGGAGGTTTTCGCCATCTGCATCAGGGAAACGATACCCTCCTGCATTCTCGCGCCGCCGGAGCAGGCGTAGAGAATCACAGGAAGCTTTTCTTTCGTGGCCCGCTCTACCGCGCGGGTGATCTTCTCGCCGACCACCTCGCCCATGCTGGCCATGATAAATCGGCCGTCGCAGATTCCCAGCACCACGTCCATGCCGTGGATCTTTGCCTTTCCCGTCAGCACTGCCTCCGCAAGATTGGTCTTCTCCTGGAGGGCGCGCACCTTCTCCTCATATCCCTTAAAATTCAGAGGATTTGAGGTTTTCAGGTCGTGATCCCACTCCTCGAAGCTGCCTTCGTCCGCGATCATCTCCACACGCCTCCAGGCATGTACCCGGAAATAGTTATGGCATTTTGGACAGATATAATAATTCCTCTTTACGTCCTCCGTAAAGATGGCAGACTTACAGGCGTTACATTTTTTCAGGATCCCCAGCGGCGCTTCCGGCCGGTTCGCCCCGGCGGCCTCATCGTTGTCGAAAAGGACAGAGGCCTTTGACCTTGTCTTTTTAAAATATCTTTCCAGCTTCATGCCTTAACCCAGCCTTTCTATAAATTCAATATCAAAGTTTCCGGAAATGTAATCCGGATGGTTGAGGATCTCGTATTGGTAATCCACATTGGTGTCGATGCCCTCGATCACCACTTCCCCCAGGGCCGTCTGCATCTTGGCAATGGCTTCCTCCCTGGTTTTTCCATGTACGATCAGTTTTGCCAGCATGGAGTCATAATATGCCGGCACAGTATAACCATTGTAAATCGCCGTGTCCACCCGGACGCCGAAGCCTCCCGGCAGATAAACGTCGGTGATCTTTCCCGGGCAGGGGCGGAAATTTTTCTCGGGATTTTCCGCGTTGATCCTGCACTCGATGGCATGGCCGCGAAGCACAATGTCCTCCTGCTTCACAGACAGCGGCAGTCCGGACGCCACGCGGATCTGCTCCTTGATCAGGTCGATGCCCGTCACCCACTCGGTCACGGGATGCTCCACCTGGATCCGGGTGTTCATCTCCATAAAATAAAAGTTTCCGTCCGGCTCCAGCAGGAACTCGATGGTACCCGCGTTCTCATAGTGGGCAGCCTTTGCGGCCCGCACCGCGGCGCTTCCCATTTTTTCCCGCAGCTGATCGTTCAGGGCGATGCACGGGGACTCCTCGATCATCTTCTGGTGATTTCTCTGAACGGAACAGTCACGCTCCCCCAGATGCACCACGTTGCCGAAGCTGTCCGCCATAATCTGGAATTCCACATGGCGGGGATGGCGGATGAACCGCTCCACATACATGGTGCCGTCGCCAAAGGCCATCTGCGCTTCCTTCTGAGCCGTGGCGAAGGAAGAAGCAAACTCTTCCCGGTTCTCGGCGGTCCTCATACCTTTTCCGCCGCCGCCAAGAGCCGCCTTGATCATCACCGGATAACCGATCTGGTCGGCGATCTTCAGTCCGTCTTCCACCTGATAGATCGGCTCCTTGCTTCCCGGAACCACCGGAACGTTGGCCGCCATCATCGTATTGCGGGCCTCAGATTTGTTGCCCAGCTTTTCAATGACCTCAGGCGCGGGACCGATGTAGGTGATGCTGCACTTTCTGCAAAGTTCCGCGAATCTGCTGTTCTCTGAGAGGAAACCAAACCCCGGATGGATGGCGTCGGCGCCGGATACCAGGGTGGCACTGATGATCCTCTCCATATTCAGGTAGCTGTCTTTGGACAGGGCAGGACCGATGCAGATTGCCTCGTCGGCAAGCTGTGTGTGCAGCGCCTCCCGGTCCGCCTGGGAATAGACAGCCACTGTCTCAATGCCCATCTCACGGCAGGCGCGGATGATCCGCACCGCGATCTCGCCGCGGTTGGCAATCAATACTTTCTTAATCATTCCGCGTCACCTACCATAAATGTCAGCTCACCGGTGGCTACCACTTTTCCATCCACAGACGCTGTGGCCTCGCCGACGCCCAGCGGTCCCTTGTGACGGATGATCTTCGTCTCCAGACGCAGCTTGTCCCCAGGTTTTACTTTTCCTTTGAAACGGCATTTATTGATTCCGCCAAAGAACGCGATTTTTCCTTTGTTTTCCTCCAGGGAAAGGATGGCCACCGCGCCGGTCTGGGCCAGCGCCTCAATGATCAGCACGCCTGGCATCACCGGTTCCTGGGGAAAATGTCCGGCAAAAAAATCTTCTCTGTATGTGACGCATTTATATCCCACAGCGTACTCTCCCGGGACAAAATCCTCGATCTCGTCCACCAGAAGAAACGGATGGCGGTGGGGGATGATCTCCATGATCTGCTTTGTATTCAGGCTGTTCATACCAATCCCTCCTTACGCAATGCAGAACAGAGGCATTCCGTATTCTACCGTATCTCCGTTCTGTACCAGGATCGCGGTTACGACGCCGTCATAATCGCTCTCGATCTCATTCATCAGCTTCATGGCCTCCACAATGCCCAGGGTCTGGCCCTTCTTTACATGGTCGCCGACCTTGACAAAGGGTTCCGCGTCCTCCGCCGGAGCCGCGTAGAAGGTTCCCACCAGCGGGGATTCCACCACGTTGCCCTCCTTCAGGCTCTCGCCGGCTGCCGCTGCGCCTTCCGCTGCCACGCCGGTTCCCTGTACAGCTGCCGCCTGAACTGCCGCGCCGGCGGACGCTGCGCCCGTCAGAGCTGCCGCGGACGTTGTGCCCACTGCCGCCTGCGCTGTTCCTGCAAGACCAGACACAGGGGCCATTCCTGCCTGTGCCGCCGCGCCCGCAAGACCTGCCGCAGGTGTCACTCCGGCCACGCCTGCGGTCTGTACCGCTGTTCCCGCAAGGCCTGCCGCGGGAGCAATTCCCGCCGTGCCTGCGGTCTGCGCCTGTACCGCTGCACCCGCAAGGCCTGCCGCGGGAATTCCCGCCGTGCCTGCGGCCTGCGCCGTTATTCCCGCCATAGCCGCTTCTGTTCCAGCTGCCGCCCTTCCGGTTCCCACCGGCGCCGCGGCGCCTGCCGCCCGGTCGATATTGATCTTTTCGCCGTTTGCCGCCTCGTACTGAAACGAGGTCAGGCTAGAGTTCGAAACGGCCTCTATGATTCTGATGATCTGTTCAAATTCCATATCCTTACTCCTCGTATTTCTTGATCAGCAGGCTGGCGTTATGGCCGCCGAAGCCCAGAGAATTGCTCATGGCGTATTCCACCGGCTTCTCTACCGGCGCGCCGATGGCATAGTTCAGATCGCATTCCTCCTCGGATTCCACAGAACCGACGGTCTGGTGGATAAATCCGTCCTGGATGGATTTCACACAGGTAACAAATTCCACGCCGCCGGCTGCGCCCAGCAGATGGCCGATCATGGACTTGGTGGAGTTGATGACCACATCCTTGGCCGCGTCGCCGAAGGCCGCTTTCACAGCTCTGGTCTCCACCAGATCGTTCAGGTGAGTGCTGGTGCCGTGGGCGTTGATGTAGGTCACGTCGGACGGCTGGATGCCGGCCTCGTTCATAGCAATCTCCATGGCTTTTGCCGCGCCGCTGCCGTCGTCGATGGGCGCGGTGATGTGGAAAGCGTCGCAGGTGGCGCCGTAGCCCACCACCTCAGCGTAGATCTTCGCGTTTCTTGCCTTTGCGTGCTCCAGTTCCTCCAGGACCACGATTCCCGCACCCTCGCCCATAACGAAGCCGTTGCGGTCTTTGTCAAACGGAATGGAGGCTCTGGCCGGATCCTCCGACTGAGAAAGAGCGGTCAGGCTGGTAAAACAGGAAACGCCCAGAGGACAGATACTTCCCTCCGCGCCGCCGGTGACACAGACATCCGCGTCGCCGTACTGGATGGCGCGGAACGCGTCGCCGATGGAATGGGTGCTGCTGGCACATGCAGTGACAACGCTGGTACACTTTCCTCTCGCGCCCAGATCGATGGCCACATTGCCCGCCGCCATATTGGCGATCATCATGGGCACGGTAAACGGATTGACTCTGGAAGGTTTTCCCTCCACGATCTTTGTCTCCGCCGCCTCGCTGGCCTCCAGGTCGCCGACGCCGGAACCGATGATTACGCCCACGCGGTAAACGTCTTCCTTCTCCATCTCCAGTCCCGCGTCCGCAACCGCCTCACGGGCCGCCGCGATGGCGTAATGGGAAAAGCGTCCCATTCTCTTGGCTGTCTTGAAATCCAGATAATCTTTGGCGTTGAAGTCCTTGACCTCTGCCGCCAGATGTACTTTATAGTCTGTAGTGTCAAAGCGGGTGATGGGCCCGATGCCGCATTTTCCCTCTCTGACGCTCTTCCAGAACTCTTCTACCGTATTTCCGATGGGAGTCACCGCCCCCAGTCCGGTCACAACTACTCTTCTCTTCATTCTATTCCCTCCAAAGTATCGTTACCTGTAACATTGTAACAGTTCAGTCAGCTGAACGGTTACGCAGCGTTTACATCGCCATTCCGCCGTCCACATGGATCACCTGGCCGGTGATATACTTCGCCTCGTCGGACGCCAGGAACGCCGCAAGATTTGCCACATCCTCCGCGCTGCCGAACTGTCCCATGGGGATCTGCGCCACACTTGCTTCCTTCACCTTCTCGGAGAGCACCGCCGTCATGTCTGTCTCGATAAATCCCGGCGCAATGGCATTGACGGTAATACCGCGGGACGCCAGCTCCTTCGCCGCCGACTTGGTCAGTCCGATCACGCCGGCCTTGGACGCCGCGTAATTTGCCTGCCCCGCGTTGCCGGCAACGCCCACCACGGAAGACATGCTGATGATGCGTCCGCTTTTCTGGCGCAGCATGGTCCTGGCCACAAAACGGATACAGTTGAAAGCACCCTTCAGATTGGTGTCCACCACCTTATCGAAATCCTCCTCGGACATTTTCATCAGCAGGCCGTCTCTTGTCACACCTGCGTTGTTCACCAGGATATCCACACGTCCGAAGCGCTGTACCACCTCCTGGAAGAACGTCTCGCACGCCTGAAAATCCGAAACGTCGCACTGCATGGCGCAGGCGGTTCCTCCCGCTGCCTCGATCTCACGGACAACTTCCTCCGCCTTCTCACGGGAACCATTATAATTGATCACCACCGCCGCCTGCTCCCTGGCCAGACGCAGAGCCACTGCCCTGCCGATGCCCCGGGACGCGCCGGTGACTACCGCTACTTTTCCTTCTAACATAAACAAATCCTCTCTGTTTTCAAAACTGTTACCTTTCATTTGCCAGTTCCTCGCAGACCTTCTGCATTTCGTCCCAGGTGCGGATATTGTAGCCTTTCACCTGGCGGTCGATCTTACGCAGGAATCCGGTCAGGGTGCGTCCGGGTCCAATCTCCACGAAAGTGTCCACACCGTCGGCGATCATTGCCTCCACGCTCTGCTGCCACCGCACGGAGGAGGATACCTGACGGATCAGAAGCTCCTGGGTCGCGGCGATATCGCTCACATACTCCGCGGTCACATTGGTGACATACGGAATGCTCAGCGCAGACAGGTTCATGCCGGCAAACACCTCTTTCAGTCCCTCGCCTGCCGGATCCATCAGCGGAGAGTGGAACGGTCCGCTGACCTTCAGCGGCAGCACACGTTTTGCTCCCGCTTCCTGGAGCGCTTTGGAAGCTTCCTCCACCGGCGTCTTGTAACCGGTGATGACAATCTGCCCCGGGCAGTTGTAGTTTGCGATCCAGACGCCGTCACGGCCTTCCAGCACCTTCTCGATGGCCGGGCCGTCCATGCCAAGGACCGCCGCCATACTTCCTTCGCCTGCGGGAACCGCCTCCTGCATCAGAATGCCCCTCTTTCTCACAAGGCGCATGGCGTCGGAAAGCTCCATACCGCCGGCAGACACGATGGCGCAGTATTCGCCAAGACTAAGACCCGCAGTCACCTGCGGCGCAACGCCTTGCTCCCGCACCACACGCTCCATGGCCATGCAGGCGGTCAGAAGCGCGATCTGCGTATACTCGGTAATGTTCAGCTGCTCATTTTCCTCGAAACAGAGTTTCTTCATATCCAGTCCCAGAAGACTTTCCGCCTGATCGAACACTTCACGGGCGCTGGCGGAATTTTCATAAAAATCTTTTCCCATTCCCGGCTCCTGCGCGCCCTGTCCCGGGAAAATAAATGCTGTTTTGCTCATAACTTCCTACTCCTTCTCTCGCTGGGGGTAACAGTTCAGCCAGCGAAACTGTTATGGCATCCGGCCATTGATATTCGCTTTGCGATAGACCGGATACCCGCATGGGTTACGTTTTCATACAATCCATACAATGAATGCACAGACCTGACGGAACTGTTGCGGAATCCGGCTATTGAAAATCGCTTCGCGATGGACCGGACCCCTGTGCCTTTCGTGCATCGGCTTTTTCTTATAAATCCCGAAGGAAAAGAGGACAACCTCCTTTTCTTCGGGATTCCTGTTTTGCTGCTCTATCTCTTTGTAACGATTCGTAACAGTTCAGCGTTGCTGAACGATTACACGCTTCGCGATGCACAGAAACTGCATTTCATGCAGTTTCGCGCTGCAGGCCTCGGGATTTTCGCACATTCTGTGCGAAAACACCTCGCGGGGTAGTGGCAAGCTGAACTGTTACAACGATTCAGCCGTCTGAACCGTTACGAACTGTTACATCTCTTTTTACTGATGATCTTCCAGGTATTTTACTACGTCGCCTACGGTTTTCATCTCTTCCAGTTCCTCGGTGGGAATCTCAACGCCGCAGGATTCCTCCAGGGACATTACCATCTCAAACAGGTCCAGGGAATCTGCTCCCAGATCGTCTTTGAAGGAAGTCTCCTCGGTAATGGTGTCAATGTCTGCTCCCAGTGCCTCTGCTACTGTCTCTTTCACTTTTTCTAACATTTGCTTTCTTCTCCTTTTGATTGATTTGTTCGTGACGGTCCAGCTGTGCTGAACGGTTACTTTCGTTTATCTATGCGTAATCCGGCGTTTGCGAAACGCTGCCGGAAATTACCACTCAAACACACACGCGCCCCAGGTCAGACCCGCGCCGAAGCCTGACATGACAAGCTTCTGGCCGCGCTCCAGCTTTCCGCTCCGGTTCATCTCATCGAGAAGAATCGGGATACTGGCCGCCGATGTGTTTCCATATTCTTCCATATTGGAAGGAAACCGCTCCATTCCCAGACGGAGCCGTTTGGCCACGCTTTCAATGATGCGGATATTGGCCTGATGCAGCAGGAACCAGGAGATATCGTCCACAGAAAGCTCCGCCTTTTTCAGAACCTCCCGCACCGCCTCCGGCACTTTGGTCACCGCAAACTTAAACACTTCTTTTCCGTCCATCCGGATATAAGTGGACAGGTCTTTGGACAGATCTTTCGCGCCTTCCTTGTGACGGCTGTCACAGGTCAGGGTCCAGCCTTTCGCGCCGTCGGAATGAAGCGCCGTCTGCAGACACGAAGCAGACGCGTCCGCCTGAAGGACCGCCGCGCCGGCGCCGTCGCCGAACAGGATACAGGTGCCTCTGTCCTCCCAGTTCACCAGACGGCTGAGACACTCGGCGCCGATCAGAAGCACCGTGCGGGCCATTCCCGCCTGGATATACGCCTGTCCCATCTGATAGACAGAAAGAAAACCGGTACACGCCGCCGACACATCCAGACCGCCGGCATTGACCGCCCCGATCTCCTTCTGCACCGAGCAGGCGGCCGATGGAAAGATTACGTTGGACGTGGAGGTTGCCAGCAGGATCAGATCCACCTCCTCCGGGGAAATGCCTGCGTTCTCAAGGGCGCGGCCGGCGGCTTTCGCTGCCATGGACACTACCGTGTCCTGCCCGGCGATATGCCTTCTCCTCACGCCGGTCCTTTCGCTGATCCATTCGTCGCTGGTATCGACAATTTTTGCCAGATCATCATTGCTCACAATTTTCTCCGGTACATAGGAACCGGTTCCGCAAATCCTACCTATCATTTTATTTCCTGCCTCGCTGTAAAGCGCATTTGGAAATTCGCGGCGGACGCGGGGCGTTCGCCGGGGAAACTGAATTGTCTCGGGTAATTTTCAAATGCGCTTTTTTCTCTTGGTTTTATTTTTGATTTTCTGTTTTAATTGTTTTGACATTCAAAGTATATACACTTTCCTGTGTTTTGTCAATAGGTTTTTTAGGGATGGGGATGATGGGGATGGGACGAAAGCGTGGACCGCCGGCCTGCACCCGGTGCGCGCAAGGGCGGCCGTTGGGTGGGGCAAGGTCTGGGG
>JAGHIA010000065.1 GCA_017887445.1 Fusicatenibacter sp. | reverse complement strand
GCCCGCCGGCACAGCACAGGCCGTCCCACGCGCGCCCCGCAAAAGGCCAGGCTCCGCGCTGCGCCAGCCCCGGAAAAGGCCGCCGCCGGCCCCACGGCGCGGATATTCTTAGATGGGTGCGGACGGCGCGCAGGATTTTCTGTGAAAATAGAGCGGGAGTATGAAAGCCGTCGGCGTGGATATTTTCAGGTGGTGAGCGGATGGTGTGCAAGATTTTCGGGAAAGCAGTGCGGCAGAAACGAAAAGCCAGTTTTTTCATAGTCATAGTTTCGTTTTTCAAAGCTGACAAACACCCCACGTCCCGCTCCCAACACACAGAAAGGATTGCAGGCGGGAGGGCAGGGAGGCGTCGGCGCGGCGGGAGGGGCAGCCTGTGCTGTGTCGGCGGGCATCTGCGGGTACGGTTAGAAACACTTAACGCGCGGGAGGCTTCCCGGCCGGGGCAGGCGAGGTACTTCATGTACTGAGCCTGAGGCGCACTGAGTCGGGAAGTTATCAAAACTTCCTGACGAATTGCGCCGGTCCCCGGTTGGGAAGCCTCCCGCACGTTTCGTGTTTCCCCGTATCCGCAGCCGCCCGCCGACACAGCACAGGCCGCCCCTCCCGCCGCGCCGACGCCTCCTTGTCCTCCCGCCTGCAATCCTTTCGTCCGCCCCCCTTCCCACCCCTCCGCCCTCGTCCCCTTCCGCTTCGCCAAAAAAAAGAACAAAAAACTTTTAAAAAAAGCGAAAAAACCAGTTGACAACCTTGACAACCTGTGGTATTGTAAAAAATGCACTATTATGGCAAGATATGCCTAAAAGCTTTCCGCTTACAGGCATAAGCGGTAATAAATAAAATAAAAACAAGGGGTGACACGTCAATGGAAAAAAACAGAATACGTCCGATTCCAACCGGAAAAAGTGTACGAATGACTTACCAGAGACAAAAAGAAGTTCTAGAGATGCCCAACTTGATCGAGGTTCAGAAAGATTCCTATAACTGGTTCCTGAACGAAGGAATGAAGGAAGTTTTCGACGATATTTCCCCGATTTCAGATTACGGCGGAAGACTCAGTCTGGAATTTGTAGACTTTACGCTGTGTGAAGACGAAGTGAAGTATTCGATTGAAGAGTGTAAGCAGCGCGACGCTACCTACGCGGCGCCGTTGAAGGTGAAAGTGCGTCTGCACAACAAGGAAAAAGACGAATTCAACGAGCATGAAATTTTCATGGGCGACCTGCCGCTGATGACAGAGACAGGAACGTTTGTGATCAATGGCGCGGAACGTGTTATCGTCAGCCAGCTTGTGCGTTCCCCCGGTATTTATTACGGCATTGCTCACGATAAGATCGGTAAGAGACTGTTCTCCTGCACCGTGATCCCCAACCGCGGCGCATGGCTGGAATACGAGACCGACTCCAACGACGTATTCTATGTCCGTGTAGACAGAACGAGAAAGGTTCCGATCACCGTGCTGATCCGCGCCCTGGGCGTTGGCAGCAACGCGGAGATTACAGAGCTTTTCGGTGAGGAGCCGAAGATTCTTGCAAGCTTTTCCAAAGATACTTCCACCAATTATCAGGAAGGTCTTCTGGAGCTGTACAAGAAGATCCGCCCGGGCGAGCCTCTGGCAGTGGAAAATGCAGAGAGCCTGATCCGCGGAATGTTCTTCGATCCGCGCCGTTATGATCTTGCCAAGGTCGGACGTTACAAATTTAATAAGAAACTGGCGCTGCGCAACCGTATCCGCGGCCAGGTGCTGGCGGAGGATGTGGTAAGTCCTGTGACCGGCGAGATCCTCGCGGAAAAAGGTACGAAAGTGTCCCGTGAACTGGCAGACGCGATTCAGAACGCGGCAGTTCCGTTTGTCTGGATCCAGACAGAGGAGCGCAACGTCAAAGTCCTGTCCAATCTGATGGTGGACATCGCCAGCTGGGTAGATGCCAATCCGGCAGAGATGGGCGTGACAGAGGATGTTTACTATCCGGCTCTGGAGAAAATCCTTGAAGAGTATCCGGATACGGAAGATATCAAAGAGGCGGTGCGCCGCAACATCCACGACCTGATTCCGAAGCATATCACGAGAGAAGACATTTTTGCTTCCATCAACTACAATATGCATCTGGAATACGGCCTTGGAAACGACGACGATATCGACCATCTGGGCAACCGCCGGATCCGTGCGGTGGGCGAGCTGCTCCAGAACCAGTATCGCATCGGACTTTCCAGAATGGAGCGCGTAGTCCGCGAGAGAATGACAACCCAGGACCTGGAGGGAATCTCTCCCCAGTCCCTGATCAATATCAAACCGGTAACCGCAGCGGTGAAGGAATTCTTCGGTTCCTCCCAGCTGTCCCAGTTCATGGATCAGAACAACCCGCTGGGTGAGCTGACCCACAAGAGACGTCTGTCTGCCCTGGGACCGGGCGGTCTGTCCCGTGACCGTGCGGGCTTCGAGGTTCGAGACGTACATTACTCCCATTACGGAAGAATGTGCCCCATCGAGACCCCCGAGGGTCCCAACATCGGTCTGATCAACTCCCTGGCATCCTACGCCAGAATCAACGAGTACGGCTTCGTGGAGGCTCCGTACCGTGAGATCGACAAGTCAGACCCGAAAAATCCGAGAGTCACTGACAAGGTAGTCTATATGACGGCGGACGAGGAAGACAACTATCATGTGGCGCAGGCCAACGAGCCGCTGGACGAGGAAGGACACTTCCTGCACAAGAACGTTTCCGGACGTTACCGCGCGGAGACACAGGAGTACGAGCGTCAGATGTTTGATTACATGGACGTATCTCCTAAGATGGTGTTCTCTGTGGCGACGGCGCTGATTCCGTTCCTTCCCAATGACGACGCCAACCGCGCGCTGATGGGTTCCAACATGCAGCGTCAGGCCGTTCCGCTGATGATCACCGAGGCTCCTGTGGTGGGAACCGGTATGGAAGCGAAGGCAGCGGTGGACTCCGGTGTGTGTGTGATCGCCAAGAAGGCGGGAACCATCACCTATTCCTGCTCCAATGAAATCCGCATGAAGAACGATGACGGTACCAAGGATACCTATCATCTGACCAAATTCATGCGAAGCAACCAGAGCAACTGCTACAATCAGAAACCGATTGTATTCAAGGGCGACCATGTGGAGGCCGGTGAGGTCATCGCGGACGGTCCGTCCACCTACCAGGGAGAGCTGGCGCTGGGCAAGAACCCGCTGATCGGCTTCATGACCTGGGAGGGATATAACTACGAGGACGCCGTTCTTCTGAGCGAGCGTCTGGTACAGGATGATGTGTACACCTCCATTCATATCGAGGAGTACGAGGCGGAAGCCCGTGACACCAAGCTGGGACCGGAGGAAATTACCAAGGACGTTCCAGGTGTCGGCGACGACGCGCTGAAGGATCTGGATGAGCGAGGAATCATCCGTATCGGCGCGGAGGTTCGTGCCGGCGATATCCTGGTCGGAAAGGTAACTCCCAAGGGAGAGACCGAGCTGACCGCGGAGGAACGCCTGCTGCGCGCGATCTTCGGCGAGAAGGCCAGAGAGGTGCGTGACACCTCCCTGAAGGTACCGCACGGCGAGTACGGTATCGTTGTGGACGCCAAGGTGTTCACAAGAGAGAACGGCGACGAGCTGTCTCCGGGCGTCAACGAAGCGGTGCGCATCTACATCGCCCAGAAGAGAAAAATCTCCGTGGGCGACAAGATGGCCGGACGTCACGGAAACAAGGGTGTCGTTTCCCGCGTGCTTCCGGTGGAAGATATGCCGTTTTTGCCAAACGGACGTCCGCTGGATATCGTGCTGAACCCGCTGGGCGTACCTTCCCGTATGAATATCGGGCAGGTGCTGGAGATCCATTTAAGCCTTGCGGCCGCGGCGCTGGGATTCAACGTGGCGACTCCGATCTTTGACGGCGCCAACGAGGTCGACATCCAGGATACGCTGGAACTGGCAAACGATTATGTCAACATGGAATGGGAAGAGTTCTCCGAGAAACATAAGGATGAGCTTCGCCCGGAAGTTTATGAATATCTTGGTTCCCATCTGGAACACAGAGAACTGTGGAAAGGTGTGGAGCTTACCGGCGACGGCAAGGTCCAGCTGAGAGACGGCCGCACCGGCGAATACTTTGACAGCAAGACAACCATCGGACACATGCACTATCTGAAGCTGCATCACCTGGTAGACGACAAGATCCATGCCCGTTCTACCGGCCCATACTCTCTGGTAACACAGCAGCCGCTGGGCGGAAAAGCTCAGTTCGGCGGACAGCGTTTCGGAGAGATGGAGGTTTGGGCCCTGGAGGCATACGGCGCGTCCTATACCCTGCAGGAGATCCTGACTGTGAAATCGGACGACGTTGTGGGACGTGTGAAGACCTATGAGGCGATCATCAAGGGAGACAATATTCCTGAGCCGGGTATTCCGGAATCCTTCAAGGTTCTGCTCAAAGAGCTTCAGTCTCTGGCGCTGGATGTGCGTGTGTTGCGCGATGACAATACGGAGGTGGAGATTATGGAATCCTCCGATTATGGCGATACCAATCTGAACCACATCATTGAGGGCGACCGCTACAGCAACCGTGAGGAAGATTACGGCGAGTACGGCTACACCAAACAGGAATTCCAGGGAGAAGAACTGGTGGATGTGGAAGAGGATGATACCTATCTTGGAATGGATGAGAGTTTCGACGACGAGGAAGAATAACAAACTCTCCGCAAAGTGACGAAAGGGGTAATCAAATGCCAGAAACAGCAAATAAAGAGAACTATCAGATGAGCTTCGATGCCATTAAGATCGGCCTGGCCTCCCCGGAGAAAATCCGGGAGTGGTCCCACGGCGAGGTAAAAAAGCCGGAGACCATCAACTACAGAACCCTGAAGCCGGAGAAAGACGGTCTGTTCTGTGAGAGGATTTTCGGGCCGAGCAAGGACTGGGAGTGTCATTGTGGTAAATATAAGAAAATCCGTTATAAAGGCGTTGTCTGCGACCGCTGCGGCGTGGAGGTTACCAAATCCAGCGTGCGCCGCGAGCGTATGGGACATATCGAGCTGTCCGCTCCGGTTTCTCATATCTGGTACTTCAAGGGAATCCCGTCCCGTATGGGACTGATCCTGGACCTTTCTCCGAGAACACTGGAAAAGGTTCTGTACTTTGCCAACTATATCGTGCTGGACGCAGGAGACACCAAGCTGCAGTACAAGCAGGTTCTGACTGAGAAGGAATATCAGGATGCCCGCGAGCAGTACGGCAGCGGGTTCCGCGCAGGAATGGGCGCGGAGTCCATCAAGGAACTGCTGATGGCCATCGACCTGGAGAAGGAGTCTGTGGAGCTGAAACAGGGGTTGAAGGATTCCACCGGTCAGAAGCGCGCCCGTATCATCAAACGTCTGGAGGTTGTGGAGGCTTTCCGTGAGTCCGGCAACCGTCCCGAGTGGATGATCTTGGACGCCATTCCGGTCATCCCGCCGGATCTGCGCCCGATGGTACAGCTGGACGGCGGACGTTTCGCTACGTCTGACCTGAACGATCTGTACCGCCGGATCATTAACAGAAACAACCGTCTGCAGCGCCTGCTGGAGCTGGGCGCTCCGGACATTATCGTGCGCAACGAGAAGCGTATGCTGCAGGAGGCTGTGGACGCGCTGATCGACAATGGCCGCCGCGGCCGTCCGGTAACAGGCCCCGGCAACCGTGCGCTGAAATCTCTGTCCGACATGCTGAAAGGAAAATCCGGACGTTTCCGCCAGAACCTTCTGGGAAAACGTGTCGACTATTCCGGACGTTCCGTTATCGTTGTCGGACCGGAACTGAAGATTTACCAGTGCGGTCTGCCGAAAGAGATGGCGATCGAGCTGTTCAAACCGTTTGTTATGAAAGAGCTGGTTTCCAACGGAACCGCTCACAATATTAAAAATGCCAAAAAGATGGTAGAGAAGCTGGAGCCGGCGGTATGGGACGTTCTGGAAGACGTGATCAAAGAGCATCCGGTAATGCTGAACCGAGCTCCTACTCTGCACCGTCTGGGTATCCAGGCGTTCGAGCCGATCCTTGTGGAAGGTAAGGCGATCAAGCTTCATCCGCTGGTATGTACCGCGTTCAACGCGGACTTCGACGGCGACCAGATGGCGGTTCATCTTCCGCTGTCCGTGGAAGCGCAGGCAGAGTGCCGCTTTATGCTGCTGTCCCCCAACAACCTGCTGAAACCGTCCGACGGCGGTCCGGTTGCCGTTCCGTCACAGGATATGGTTCTCGGTATTTACTATCTGACCCAGGAGCGCCCGGGCAGCAAGGGAGAGGGAAGCTTCTTCAAGAGCGTCAGCGAGGCGATCCTGGCCTACGAAAACGGCTATATCACCCTGCAGACAAAGATTACCGTGCGCTGCACCAAGGAACTGCCGGACGGAACAATCCTGACGCAGAACGTAAGCTCTACGCTGGGACGTTTCCTGTTCAACGAGATCCTTCCCCAGGATCTGGGGTATGTGGACCGTACCGTACCGGGCAACGAGCTTGCCCTGGAGGTAGACTTCCTGGTTGCGAAGAAACAGCTGAAACAGATTCTGGAAAAAGTCATCAACACCCACGGGGCGACCAAAACCGCAGAGGTTCTGGACGATATCAAGTCCACCGGTTACAAGTATTCTACCCGCGCGGCGATGACCGTATCCATTTCCGATATGACCGTACCGCCCAAGAAGCCGGAGATGATCGCTCAGGCACAGGAGACGGTAGACAAGATCACCAAGAACTTCAAGCGTGGTCTGATCACAGACGAGGAGCGTTACAAAGAGGTCGTTGACACCTGGAAGAAGACTGACGATGAACTGACCGTTGCACTGCTCTCCGGACTGGATAAGTACAACAACATCTTCATGATGGCCGATTCCGGAGCCCGTGGTTCCGACAAACAGATCAAGCAGCTGGCCGGTATGCGTGGTCTGATGGCCGATACCACCGGTCATACTATCGAGCTTCCGATCAAGTCCAACTTCCGTGAAGGTCTGGACGTACTGGAATACTTCATGTCCGCCCACGGTGCCCGTAAAGGTCTGTCCGATACGGCGCTTCGTACCGCCGACTCCGGTTACCTGACGAGACGTCTGGTAGACGTTTCCCAGGAGCTGATCATCCGCGAGGTAGACTGCGCGGAGGGCAAGGACGAGATTCCGGGTATGTGGGTACAGGCGTTCGCCGACGGAAAAGAGGAGATTGAGAGCCTGCAGGACCGTATCACAGGACGTTTCTCCTGCTATACGCTGAAGGACAAAGACGGAAACGTTATCGTAAAAGCAAACCATATGATCACGCCGAAGCGGGCGGCCCGCATCATCAGCGACGGTGTGGATGAAAACGGAAAACCGTTCGACAAGATCAAGATCCGTACCATCCTTACCTGCCGTTCCCACAGCGGAATCTGCGCGAGATGCTACGGCGCCAACATGGCCACCGGCGAGGCGGTACAGGTTGGAGAGTCTGTAGGAATCATCGCGGCCCAGTCCATCGGTGAGCCGGGTACACAGCTGACCATGCGTACCTTCCATACCGGAGGTGTGGCCGGCGGAGATATCACACAGGGTCTTCCCCGTGTCGAGGAGCTTTTCGAGGCGAGAAAGCCGAAGGGTCTTGCAATCATCACCGAGATCAAAGGTGTGGCTACCATCAAGGACACCAAGAAGAAACGTGAGATCATTGTGACAGACAGCGAAGAAGGCGTGTCCAAGACTTACCTGATTCCATACGGTTCCCGCATCAAGATTGCCGACGGAGCAGTTCTGGAGGCCGGCGACGTGCTGACCGAGGGTTCTGTCAACCCGCACGATATCCTGAAGATCAAAGGTGTCCGCGCGGTACAGGATTACATGCTTCACGAGGTACAGCGTGTATACCGTCTGCAGGGTGTTGAGATCAACGATAAGCATATTGAGGTCATTGTACGCCAGATGTTGAAGAAAGTCCGCATTGAGGAAAACGGCGATACGGAATTCCTGCCGGGCGACATGGTGGACGTTCTGGACTACGAGGAGAAAAACCGCGAGATGGAAGAAGAGGGCAAAGAGCCGGCGGAAGGCAAGCAGGTGCTGCTTGGTATTACCAAGGCTTCTCTGGCATCCGATTCCTTCCTGTCTGCGGCGTCCTTCCAGGAGACCACGAAGGTTCTTACCGACGCGGCCATCAAAGGAAAGATCGACCATCTGGTAGGCGTGAAAGAAAACGTTATTATCGGTAAGCCGATCCCGGCTGGTACCGGTATGAAGTATTACAGCAATATCCGTCTGAATACGGACTCCATGCTGAATCTTGAGGATGAGGATGACGAGGACGTTATGGACGAAATGCCGGAAGCTGACAGCGTTACAGAAGAGATTCAGGAGACCGCTGAGTTTCTGACAGAGGAGATTATTCCGGAGGAAGAGGAGTCCGATGCGGAGGAACGTTCCGACGCAGAGGAGGCGTTTGACGCGGAAGAGTTTTTTGATACGGACGATGAGCCGGAAGACGACTTGGAAGCAGAGGACGAGGCTCCGACAGAAGAAGAGTAATTTAAGAAGAACTGTTATGCAAATCGCAGTGCGGCGTTTTCGCACATGGACAGGGGGCTGCCGCCAGAAAAGACGGCAGTCCCCTGTTTTCCATAGACAGGAAGGATAGAACATGGGAGACGGAAAAGTACAAGGAGCAAAAGGCGTTTTCAAAGTGGCGGCCAACGCGGCGCTGATTCTGCTCAATGGATTTGTGATCGCGCTGATTGTCTGCCTGTTTCTGGCACAGCCGGGAAACGGAGAACCGGTAAAGCCGACCATACAGAAGTTCGACGCTAATTCTGACGAATATTACGCGGAAGACGAGACATACCAGCAGGTGAACGCAAACATACATGTATATCAGTCGGACGGAAGACCGGATTAGAGCATGTTTGAAAATTGCTTTCTTCAAACATACTCGACCGCAGGAGGATGACAGTGAAGTTTGGAAGTAAACTTCCAAATCTACCATTATTGGCGCGGCCAATGCGCCATGAAAGGGGTAAGAAATGCAGAAAAGATTTATTCCGTTCCGCCTTCAGAGGAAGCCTCAGTGGAAGGATTTTTTCCTTTTTCCGGCGTGGCTGCGGATGCTGGCGGTGAGCACGGTCTCCCTCCTTTTGCTGACAGCGGTGTTCTTCATGACGGGACACTATCTGTACTCACCGCAGAAGGTGGCGCGGGATTATTATGAGGCGATGCTGGCCCAGGACTGGAACCGCATGTATGACTGTTGCCGGTTTCCGGAGCGGCAGTTTCTGTCGCGGGAAAATTTTGTCAATGCTATGTCCTACGGCGTTTCCGGGGGCGATACGCCGGCCATCAAAAATTACCGGATGCGCAGGAACAAAGGCAGCGATGCCGGTGAATACAGCGAATATACGGTGACCTATTCTCTGGAGGGAGTCAGTGAGGTGCAGAGCAGTACCGTAAAGATTGCCAGAGGCAGCCGGGTGATGGGACCGTTTTACGAGTGGTATATTGTTCCGGAGGATCTGTATACAAAGAACGTGGAGATTGCGGCGCCCAAGAAGGCAGAGTTCTATCTGGATGGAGTCAGGATTTCTCAGCTGTATGAGAAGGAAACGGCAGAGGAAAGCGAGGAAGCGGGCGCGGATGGTGAAACGGTGTATGAAATCCCTTATATGTTTCTGGGATATCACACAGCACGGATCCATGAAGCGGAGCGCACCGACTACCGGGAGATTTTCAGCGTAAAAGACAACCGGCGGCGGGAGTTTCTGCCGGAACTGAAGCTAAACGATTCCACAGGAAAAGCCATTGCGGATATGGTGGAGGAAGCGGTGCAGGAGTTCTGCGCGGCGGGGATGAAAAAGGATCCCTACAGCAAAATCCGAAATTATTTTTCCGGGGACAGCGCGGTGCAGAAGAAAGCGGAGAAGGACTTTGCGGCATTTTGCGGGAAGGTGGCCGACGATGACAATGCCGGGATTGTGAATCTGACGGTCACCAATATCGATACCACAGTCTCCAGCGCCGACGGGAAAATGAAGGCTGCCGTAAGTATTGCCTATACGGCGGAGTGTGTGGAGAGCAGATTTTTCTTTTTCCACCGGACGGTGACCAAGAGCGGCACAAAGAATCTGGAACTGGAGATTGGAAACAGCAAAGGAGAATGGAGGATTGAGGCGTGGTCCAAATAGCGTATTTCCCCGCTTCAGAAATCCTTCATGAGAGAAAGGAGAAGGCGAACCAATGAAAATTTTATTTGTATCAGACTATGTATGTCCCTACTGTCTGGTGGCGAAGGAGGCCATGGGGGAGGCGCTTCGGGAGCTGAATCTGGAGCCGGAGATCACCTGGCATCCGTTTGAGCTTACGGTGGAGCCGAAGCCGCGGGTGGACACCTATCACGACGAGGAGAGAAAGGCCCATTATCAGGTACTGAAAGAGCCGTGCCGGGAACTGGGCCTGGATATGAAGCTGCCGCCGTTTGTTGTTCCGCGGCCGTATACGCGGCTTGCCTTTGAGGGATATTTTTACGCCCTGGAGCAGGGAAAGGGCGAGAGCTATAACGACCTTATGTACAAAGCGTATTTTGTGGAGGAACAGGATATCGGGGACCTGGAGGTGCTGTGCAGACTGGCGAAGGCTGCGGGACTGGACGAGGAAGCGTATCAAAAGGCGCTGGAAACAGGCGTTTACAGCGATAAACTGAAGGAGGCCAACCGTCACGCCAGAGAAGACCTGCAGGTAAGCCATGTGCCCACCATTTATGTGGACGGGACAGAGGTTACCGTGGAGAAATACACAAAGGATGAGTTTCTCGCACTGTTTCAGGAGTGTCTGAAGAAAGAGACACCAGAAGACGAGGCGCCTGCTGCCCTGGAAACCATTCTGCCAGAGGAAGCGGCGGATGGGAACCTGGACGGAGACGGCGGGGATGAGCCGGAAACGTCAGTGCACGCCGGGGGCTGCGGTCCTACCGGATGCAGCATTTTTTAATCGAAGCCAGTAGAAATGCCCCGGAATCAGAGAACGCAGAAAACTGCGAGGACTGATTCCGGGGCATTATCATCAGCGGAGACTGTATCGCCGGAGGCGGCGCAAGTCAGGATTTTGGGGCATCATCATCCGATAAAAGGCTGAAGAAAGTCCCATTGGATCAGATTGGCGAAAAACAGGCTGTAGATCAGCAGGCACCAGGGTTTCAGCACAAGGATGATCAGACAGAATTTCTTCCAGGAGATCGCGGTCAGACCGGCGAGAAAGCAGATCAGGTCGTCCGGCGCCAGAGGAAGAAAAATCGAGAGGATCAGAAACCACAGGAAGCCTTTCTTCTGGGTCCAGTGGGCGTATTTTTCGTAATTGGCAGGGGAGACATGGCGCTGCACGAAGGCCGCCCCGTACCGCCTTGCCAGATAGAAAGCGAGAATGGAGCCGATGCTGATGCCGATATAGTTGCACAGAAAACCTCCCAGCCAGCCGAACAGAATGGAGCCTGCGGCATATCCCACCACAGCGGGAAGGATTGGCAGAACCACCTGGGAAAGCTGGACAAAGATCAGGATCAGCGGTCCGAAAATCCCAAATCCCTGGATGTATTCCTGGAAACTTTCCAGAGAGTTGAAGTTTCCGTCCAGAAAACTTTTCACCAGCCAGACGAGAAGCAGGGCCAGCAGAAGCAGAATAGAATACTGGCCGGTCTTCTGCCAGGACAGAGATTTTTTGGCTTTGATATCTGCGGTAGTTTCAGGTAACATGGCGTTGACCTCTTTTCGTTGATTTCTGAGTCTATTATACCTTGTTTTCCTTGAGATTTCACCGGGAAAATCCTTAAAGAATTCTTTAATATGCCGGCACATTTTATGAATATGGGGGAACTGGTGTAACCGTTTAGCCTGCTGAACGGTTACGGCATCCGGCCATTGAAAATTGCTTCGCGATGGGCCGGATGCCCGCAGGCGTTACGCTTTCATGCGGTCTGCGCAGTAAATGCGCAGACCTGGTTGAACTGTTACACATTGATTCAAAAAAAAATACCGGCTGGCCTGGATATACGAAAAAGCATATCCAGGCCAGCCGGTGTTTTCTGGCTTTTTATACATGCGCCGGTTTGTTCTGGAAGAAAAGTCCCGCTTTCTGCAGCGCCGGACGAAGAGCGGCGTACAGGGCGGTGGAGACGATTACGGACAGCACCGCGTTGATGGAAGTGGAAGCCACGTTCCAGGTCAGGGCAATCTCAGCCGCCGGTTTTCCAATGATCACCAGCTTATAAAAATATCCTACCAGCGGATCCATGATTGCGTTGAACAGCAAGCCTCCGATGGCGGCCAGCAGCGTCCATTTGAAGATGTGCTTGCGGTCTGTGCTGCTGTTGATCTTACCAATGCGGTGGGCGATCAGGCCAGTGATGAGGCCGATGCACAGCTTCAGGATAAAAGTTTTCGGCGCGTAAATGACATACACCGGGTCCAGCAGGTCGCCGATGGTCATGCCGATAGCGCCTCCGACGCCGCCCCACACGCCGCCAAGGATCAGCGCGCCAAGTACGCAGACAGCGTTCCCCAGATGAATAGAGGTGGCGTCTCCGCCGGGCAGCCAGATTTTAATTTGAAGGAACGTAAATACCACATAAGATAAAGCGGCAAATACGCCGGTCATTGCAAGTTTCCATACTTTTTCATTTTTCATGTTCAGTCACTCCTCCTTTTGTTTCGGCGAGAATCTCCTGGGAACTGTTTATCTGAATTCATACATATGTTAGACAGAAGTTCTCGGCTGATGTATGCTATTATAGCAGGAGTGGCATGAATGAAAAGTGCCAATTTCATGTTTTTTGACCAGTCCAGTTCCGGATGCTGGTGGTTGCGGGTCCGGTAACCGTTCGTAACCGTTCACATTCTAATCTTCTGGGTGCATGGCGGCGTGTTCTGCTTGCAGCTCCTTGTAGAGGGTCAGGGAATCCCAGCGCTGGTTCTGCTCTGTAACCACAGCTTTCAGGGGGATGGGAGGCAGCTTCTTTTTTCTCATTTCCAGAAGAAGCTGGTCCAGGCGGCGGTTGGTAAAGCCGCTCATTACCATCATTGGCTCCAGGATCGTCTCAGAGGATTCCTTTGGAACGTATTTGTCCGGGGATTCCTCAAAATCGCGCAGACCGGCCAGATAACCGATCGGCTGAAGGTACTGCTCCGGGGACACGACGCGGACGCGCAGCTTCATTTTCAGCAGGATTGGTTTCAGGCCGGCCGCAAGAGGCGTACCGGCGATGTTGTAAAGTAAGACTGTTTCCATAGTTACTCCTTTCGTATTCCATAACAGGAACATGTAATGCTTCAGCTGCCTGAATCGTTACGGAAGATATCGGTTCCTGTGAAAATAATAATGGAATTTCTTCGCTTTTTCAACTGTTTCAGTTATAATAAAAAAGGAAGACGGAAAAACGAAGGTAACGATTCAGCCAGATGAATCAATTACGCACTTTGCGATGCACAGAATACTACGAAATGAGGGTGAGCAGGATGGAGATTATCATCTGCGATGATGAAGTACGCACATGCGCCGGGCTGGAAGCTCTGTTGGAAGAGTATGCCGCAGAGCGGAACATCAAACTCCATACAGAAGTATTTTTCCGTGGAGATACTGTGAAGCAGTATTTTTCCGCGGGGCAGGAGGCGGACGTGCTTTTTCTGGATATAAGGATCCCGGCAATCGACGGCGTAGAGCTTGGCGCTTTTATCCGGGACGAACTGGAGAATGAAAAGATGTGTATTGTTTATATTTCCTCCAGAGAGCAGTACGCGCTGCAGCTGTTTCAGAACCGTCCGTTTGATTTTCTGATCAAGCCCCTGGAAAGGCAGAAAATCTTTCAGGTGATGGACCGTATCTGCCGGGTGATGGGAAAAGAGATCCGGGAATTCGAGTTTCAGGATCATGGAACCCTGCACCGCGTTCCGTGGCAGGAAATTTACTATTTTCAGAGCGACGGAAGGAAAGTCCGCGTATTCACAAAAGTGAAAAATTATTGTTTCTATGGCAAGCTGTGCGATATTGAAAAAAAGGTTCCGGAGAAACTGTTTCTGAGTATCCACAAATCCTATCTGATTAATTTTACCTATGTCCGGGAGTATCATTACGAGTGGGTCCAGATGGTGAATGGAGATGTCCTGGGAATCAGCAAACGGAACCGGGCGGAAATTCGAAAAGTAATCATGGAGAGAGAAATGGATGCGTTTGGAAGCAATGAAAGTGATTCTTGAACTACTGTCGAACACAGCGCTCCTTTTTGCGGAAATAAGAATGTTTGATACCTTTCTGGGAAAAGAAGGCTGCCGCAGAAAATGGCTGTGGGTCATGTTTGGGCTTATGTGCGTCGGCGTTACATGGATGGAGCTGTATTTTGGAATATCGGGAAGAAGTATTGTGGTTTCTCTGGCGGCATTGCTGGCATTGACGATGGCTTACCAGGCCAGGATGTGGAAACGCCTGCTGTTTGCTTCCGCTGTCTACACATGGGTGATAGCCGTCCGGGGAGGGATCGCCTTTGTATGTGCCGGTCATATGTATCTGGAGGAATTTGACTGGCTCCATAAGTGGGCCGTGGGGACGATAACGTTTCTTCTGGCTATGGCGCTGGATCAAGTGATCTCGGAAGAAAGGCAGGTGGAGCTTCCGCTTTTCTGCAGAGGCGTGTTAGGCGTGATCCCTGTTACAAACCTTATGAGCCTGTGCTGGCTGGCAATGGCGGAAACGCAGTATGAGAGGACGCTGCTCTTTGTTTCCGGATGGATCCTGCTGATCGACCTTGTGATTTATTGCCTGCATCACACGCTTGTACGGTTTTATTCTGAAACGCTTGAAAATCAAAGGTACGAACAGATGGCGAAGGCATACAGGTATCAGCTTGCGCTGGTTTCGGAGTCCCAGGAGCGTATGGATGCTCTGCGTCATGATATGAAGCACCATATCATCGAATTAACGGCTATGATCGATGAGAAAGAAAATCCGGCGGCAGTTGGGTATTTAAAACAGATGACTCAATTTATGCTGAATCCGAAAGAATATGCCGCAACAGGAAATAAAGACATAGACGGCGTGCTGAACTATCTGCTGCGCAAAGCGGAGGAAGAGCTTTGTCAGGTGCATGTGGATATCCGTGTTCCGCAAGAGACCTGTTGGGGGAATTTTGATATCTGTGTGATCCTCGGGAATCTTGTGGAAAATGCTGTGCGGGAGGCGGCCGGATCCGAAGAAAAATACCTGGAAATTCATATCAGATCCAGCAAAGGACTTTTATTGATTCACATAGAAAACAGTTATTCGGGAAAGATCGAAGCGCATGGCCAAAGGTTTAAAACTACGCAGAGCGATACGGAGCTTTATGGGATTGGTCTTGAAAATGTAAAGAGAATTGTTTCTTCGAACGGCGGGGAGATGAAGATCCATTATACAGAGAACCGATTCCGGGTAAACGTGCTTTTGTATGAGGAAAGTAACTATTCAGCTGTCTGATTAGTTACTGAGGAAATGTTTAGATCATAAAAAATATTGCGGCTCGCAGTCGTTCGCAGATATGGGGAAGAACATAAAGAACCGTCAAACAGGTATCTATATATGCCTGCTTGGCGGTTTTTACATGTTTGCATATCGCTGGATATTGCTGAATATTCCTGTAACAGTTCAGCAACGCTGAACTGTTACATATTCCTGCAAGCTGGTTGTCTTGTTGTTTGCGGAGTGGGGATGTGACTTCAGGGCAAAGTCTGATTTTGACAAAATAATAGACGATTTTTTACAAGTATGCAGTCTATATAAAATGTTATGTTATGATTTAGACATTAATAAAATTTGCACTTCAAAATATTCAGCGATTGACTACGCATCTTCAAGTAAAAATATGACCATGAAAGTATATGCGTGTTGGACAGGGTGGCCTTACACTTGTGAATCCGGAAGTATGTAACAAGTAACATACAGAATGAAATAGAAATGGCCCCATAGATGTTATGCTGTCCCATTGCTGATAAGCACAGTATATGGGGCAGCTTTTTAAAAACAAGCACTATTGCGCGAAGGCAGTCGGAGGTAGTATGAGGAAAGAAATCAGCAGATATTTTTTTAAATCGAAAGTATATATATTTCTGGGTACCGCCTTTTTTTGCGTTCCTTATGGTTTTGCGATTTTTTTTACCAGTCTTGGAATGACCGGTTTTTCGCTGCTGCATACGATTGCCAGATATAATTTTTACTTATGTTTCTGTCTGATCTGCCTGACTTACGATTACGTTTCCAGCGCAAACAGAAACTATGTGAAGGAGGTGTCGGAGGCTTATGGGCAGCGGTTTGTCTATGAACGAAACGCTGCCGGATTTATCATAGCGCAGACCGTCTTCTGGAATTTTGGAATGTGTCTCCTTCTTGCTCTGTGTTCTCTCAGAAATGATGGAACAGACTATTTTCTGGCCTGGTTTCCTGCCAATTATGCCTGTAATGTGTTGGTTCCACAGCTTATCTGCGTGGGCATTACCTTTTTTGTGTCCGCCAGCTGGAATTCTTCCCGCTGGGTCATGGCGGAGATTTTGTTTCTGTTTCTTATCAGTCCTTTTGCTGAGGATGTTGTGTGGAGAGAAAAACCGTCTGTGCCGATCGATGCCGTCTGGAAGTTTTTTCGCAGACCATTTGAAATTTTATATCAGAACGGTGTGTGGAGTCCGGATGTCCAAAACGATCTTCAGCTGGAAGGGAGCCGCATATCTGTGCAGATTTTCTGGCTGCTCTTGCTGATCTGTGTCGGGACAGTGGCTTTCGAAAAAAACAGGAGATATACGGTTCTGACAGGAGCAGCGGCCTGCCTGTGCCTGGCCTGGGCATTGCAGCCTGGATCTGTCTATCGTCTGAATGAGAGCTGGGATGGAATCCGAAAGGATTTTACGGATTATGGTATCTATGTGGACAGTAATGCGTATCAGCCTTTGAAAGATCCAGCATTTGAAGTGAAAGAGTATGATCTGGAAGTGTCTTTCGGGCGTCAGCTTTCTGTCGCAGGAAGTATGGAGGTGGAGGCGCAGGAGGCCTGTGAGCAGTTTGTTTTTACTTTATATCATGGGTATCAGGTGAAAGAGCTTTCATCTCAGACGGAAGGGATCACGGTTTCCTTCTGCCAGGACAAAGACCGGCTGCTGGTAAAGACAAGCAGCCAGGTAAAAAAGATAACACTCAATGTCAGCTATCAGGGATATCATCAGAAATTTTATTCCAATTCCAGGGCGGTCATGCTGCCCGGCTGGTTTCCCTGGTATCCTATGGCGGGAGAACGTCAGATTGTTCTTGAATATCCGGAATACGGGGACATGTGGGGGTACAACCCGTACAACCGGATACCGGAAGCACATATCCGTATTCTCAGTGACTGCGCGCTTGTGACAAATCTGGCGGAACAAGGCGATAAAATTTATGAAGGCGATGCGGACAGTATCACTTTGCTTGGAGGAAACCTGGCAGAAACGCAGGATTCGGTGGTGATGGATTATCTTCCGCTGGAACTGTACGCTGGCTATGGAACGGAGGAATTTATAGTCAAACAGAGGCAGGAGTATCAGGAAGCCTTGCGAAAGCTGAAACAGGTTTATGGCGTTGACTGCTCAGAATTGGAAAATAAAAGGCTTATTTTCGCGTCAAAGGATATGGGCAGGAATCAGACAAACAACTTTCTCGCGGTGTTCGATCAGTATTTTCTGGCAGTTCCCAATTATGTGACTGCGGACAGTTTGCTGAAATATATGGCGCTGGAGGACTGTGAGAACCAGAAAAGGAGAGAGGGGTCAGCGCTGATCGGCATTTTTCTGATGAGTTACTTTGACGACGAACCGGAACAGATCCTGCAAAGTTGGAGGGAGACGGTGCAAATGCAGCTGCAGCATCCGGAATATTTTGATTGTACGGTGGAATCTCCGGAACTGTTTCTGGAGATTCTGGAAACGTCGGACAGTCAGGAACTGGTGAAAAAAGCGGTCCATTATATGCTGCATCCGGAAGAATACATAGACGACCAGGAGTTTTTGGAGAGTAACAGTTCAGCCAGTTGAACGGTTACTTTGAAGAACAGTTTGTCTGTGGGGAACAGTTGCGCTTTTGGCGAAAATGGGGGATGAATGGTGATAGAGATAAAAGAACTGACAAAAAAGTATGGAAGAAAAGAGGTTCTCCGGGGGATTTCTCTGCAGCTGGAAACAGATACCTACGGTCTGGCCGGCCCAAACGGGGCGGGGAAGACGACCTTGCTCCGTCTGCTGGCGAACGTACAAAAACCCAGCCGAGGAGAAATTTTCTTTGATGAGGAGAGTATGAGAAGCGGCCGTAGTAACGGTTCCGCCTGTCTGAACTGCTTTGTCAACCGTAACCGTTTTGCAGGAAAAACAGTTGAGGTTGGCTATCTGCCGCAGAAATTCGGATGTTTTCCGGAACTGACCGTCTATGAGCAGATGAAGTATTTTGCGTGTCTGAAAGGGGTGGAACCCAGGAAACAGAACGGGGAGATCCTGCGGCTGCTGGAAGCTGTCCATTTGGAGGAGAAAGCGGAAACAAAGTGCAGAAAGCTTTCCGGCGGAATGGTCCGGCGGTTGGGGATCGCCCAGGCGCTGTTTGGAACTCCCCGGTTACTGCTGCTGGACGAGCCAACGGTGGGTCTCGATCCGGAGGAGAGAAACCATTTTAATGAGATTATCCGCAGACTGGAAGGGAGGCTGACCATTGTGTTATCCACCCACTTGATCGAAGATGTCAGAAATCTTTGCGGCAGGCTGATCGTTATGGATTCAGGACGTGTGCTGATGGCGGGGGAGCTTGAACAGATCACAGAGGCTGCCAGGGGAAGAGTCTATGAAGTCACGAAAGCGGAGCTGGAGAAGCTGGAAGGTCCCTTTTTGGTACGAAATTCTGTCCGGAAAAGCGGGACGGAACTGTTTCGTGTCATTCTTCTGGGAGAAAACAGAGAAATGGAGAATCACCGTCCATGCGAAGCGGAAATAGAGGATGGATATCTCGCTCTTTTGAAGGGAAAGGAAGCAATGAATGAAAAATATTTGTGAGCTGCAGAAGCTGCACTTGCATGCCCAGAGGATCTTCTATCTGATTCCGTTGTTGTTCCTGTATGCTATCCTACTCCCAAATCAGCTTCTGCTTATGGCGGACATGGATGAGACGGAGGCAGTCCGGGTGTTTGGTCTGGCGCAGGAATATCTGCTCCTGCTGGAACTGTGGTTTCAGTATCTGGGAGTCCGCTTTCTGCTGAGTCCGGAATTGAGGGAGGTCTCCTGCTGCGGCAGCGTGGTCAGAAAACCCGTGTGGATGTTCAGCAATCTGCTGGTGTCTTATGGCGCCTTTCTGCCTTATGGAATCTGTCTTTGGGCCAAAAGCGGAAGGTATGCCGGTAATGTGCCGGTTCTGTTTTTCCAATGTTTTGTGATGGCGGTTCTGCTGCTGTTTGCGGCAATGCTGCTGAAGTCGCCATTGGGAGGCGCGGCGCTTATGGCAGGGTATTATTTTCTTTGTATGACCCATGGGGTCCCGCAGACGGCAGGGCTCCTCTCAACGGGGCGTCTGCCGCAGGATTTTGAAAAGCAATGGTATGTGATACAGATTTTTGCGGCAGCTGTCTCCATCGCAGCCGTAAATTGCATGGAAAAGACCCGGTATGGGAATCTTCAGGTGTGAGCGGCGCCCATTCGCAAAGCGAATTTTCATTGGAGCCGCGAAGTTACTGTGAACGGCTGTGAACAGTAACTATCATTAAGAGTTATTGGAGGAACGTCACAGTGGGAATTGCAGAAACCGCCGGTCGTCTGCTATAATAGGGTGAATTGGAAACGCGGCAGCCGTTCAGCAAGCTGAACGGTTAAGGCCGCCGGAAGGAATGAAAAGAGGTAAATACAATGTGGATTGCAGACGGATGGAAAGATTATGAAGTACTGGACACTTCCAGAGGAGAGAAATTAGAGCGCTGGGGAGAGTATCTTTTGGTGCGGCCGGACCCGCAGGTCATCTGGGACACAAAGCGGGAGCATCCCGGCTGGAGAAGAAAAAACGGACATTATCACAGAAGCAGCAAGGGCGGCGGTGAGTGGGAGTTTTTCCATCTGCCGCAGCAGTGGCAGATCCGGTATAGAGAGCTGACCTTCAACCTGAAGCCGTTCAGCTTCAAGCACACGGGCCTGTTTCCGGAGCAGGCGGCAAACTGGGACTGGTTCGGGAAGCTGATCCGGGAGGCGGGACGGCCGGTGAAGGTGCTGAACCTGTTTGCCTATACGGGAGGGGCCACGCTGGCAGCGGCGGCAGCGGGAGCGTCGGTGACCCATGTGGACGCTTCCAAGGGAATGGTCGGCTGGGCGAAGGAGAACGCGGTGTCTTCAGGACTGAAGGACGCGCCCATCCGCTGGCTGGTGGACGACTGTGTGAAGTTTGTGGAGCGGGAGCTTCGCAGGGGCAACCGTTACGACGCCGTGATCATGGACCCGCCATCCTACGGCAGAGGGCCGAAGGGGGAGATCTGGAAGATCGAGGAGTCGATTCATCCCTTTATCCGCCTGTGCAGTCAGCTGCTCAGTGACGATCCGCTGTTTTTCCTGGTAAATTCCTATACCACGGGACTTGCGCCGGCGGTGCTTACCTATATGATCTCTCTGGAGCTGGAGCGTTTTGACGGTCATGTGGAGTCCCAGGAGATCGGACTGCCGGTGACAAGCACGGGACTGATCCTGCCCTGCGGGGCGTCCGGACGGTGGATGAAGCAGGCTTGAATATAAAAATGCAGGAAGAAGAAGCGGAAACTGCATAAAAACGATAATTTTATGATAAAAATCCCCTGAAATTGAAAGTTAGGCTTGACAGAACATCATTCTATGGCATAGAATATCCATTAGTTGTGAAAGAAGCATTCAGGGAGGAAAGAGAAGCAATGAAACCGTATAGTGAGTTGACCAAGGAAGAACTGTTGGCGTTAAAGGCAGAACTGGAAGCTGCTTTTGAGGATGTAAAAGGCAAAGGCCTGAAGCTGGATATGTCCAGAGGAAAGCCGGCGACGGTGCAGCTGGATATGGCGGAGGAACTGCTTGGTATCGTGAGTAAAAACGACCAGGTATATACGGAAAATGGCACAGACTGCCGCAATTACGGTCTGCTGACAGGTATTCCGGAGGCGAAAAAGCTGTTTGCCGATATCTGCGGCGCCAAGCCGGAGCAGATGATCGTCTATGGAAACGCCAGCCTTACCGTTATGTTCGACGCGGTTTCACGTTCCTATACCCACGGAATCGCAGGCTGCACACCGTGGAGCAAGCTGGACAAGGTAAAATTCCTCTGCCCGGTGCCGGGATATGACCGTCACTTTGCGATCACCGAGTATTTCGGTATCGAGATGATCAATGTGCCGATGACTCCGGAAGGACCGGATATGGACCTGGTGGAGAAGCTGGTGTCCGAGGACGAGGCTGTGAAGGGAATCTGGTGTGTGCCGAAATATTCCAACCCCCAGGGTTACACCTATTCAGACGAGACGGTGCGCCGTTTCGCGGCGCTGAAGCCGGCGGCGAAGGATTTCCGCATTTACTGGGACAATGCTTACTGCATCCATCATCTGTACGAGGAGACAGACCGTCAGGATCAGCTGCTGAACATTCTTGAGGAGTGCGAGAAAGCCGGAAATCCGGATATGGTTTACGAGTTCGTATCCACTTCCAAGGTGAGCTATCCGGGCGCCGGAGTGGCGGCGATGGCTTCCTCCGCAAACAACCTGAAGGAAGCGGAGCGTCATATGAACTTCCAGATCATCAGCCATGACAAGCTGAACCAGTTGCGCCATGTGAGATATTTCAAGAATCTGGACGGCGTAATGGCGCATATGATGAGACATGCCGGGATTATGCGGCCGAAATTTGAGACAGTGCTGCAGATTCTGGAGGAGGAGCTTGGCGGACTTGGCATCGGCCAGTGGACGAAACCCAACGGCGGATACTTTATCTCCTTCGACGCCATGGACGGATGCGCGAAGAAGATCGTCGCGAAAGCAAAAGAGGCAGGTCTTGTGATGACCGGAGCAGGCGCTACCTATCCTTACGGAAAGGACCCGAAGGATTCCAATATCCGTATCGCGCCCACCTACCCGACACCGGAGGAACTGGCTGTGGCGGTAAGAATCTTCGTTCTCAGTGTGAAGCTGGTAAGCGTTGAGAAGCTGCTGGAAGGAAAAGCGGCGCAGTAAAAGGACTTTATTGATTTTCATACATGCTTTATGCTTCTTTAAAGGGAAGCGTTAAATGGCTGTCGTTAAAAGAGCGTAAGCAGAAAAACAAGGGAATCCGCGAAAGCGGGTTCCTTTTTGATTGCAAAAACCGTTTCGCGATGGTCCGGATACCCGGCGGCACTACGTTTTCATACGGTCTGTGCAGTAAATGCACAGACCTGGCGGAAATGTTACGTTACTGTTCACGGGTCAGCCGCAAACACTTGCTGTTTGCGGCGTGAGAACATGATTCAGGTGTGAGCGGGGCTCCTTTTGCGGAGCAAAACTTTAAATGAGCCCGCGAATGTTACTGTTTGCGAG
>JAGHIA010000064.1 GCA_017887445.1 Fusicatenibacter sp. | reverse complement strand
TTTTTTTTGCTATTTATGGGGCATTTATGGGGCAAAATTTTTTTGTAATAATTGATGGAATTTTGCTGATGTGATATAGTTGTTACAAACAGAAACCGGATAAGGAAAAGAGAGAGGGACGGACCAATGGGAAGATAATTAGCAGCTCGTAAAATAAATTAGAGCGTGTTTGAACATTCATTCCTGCAATCTGCACGCCCCACTTTGCGTGGAATTTGCAAGAATGAATGTTCAAACACGCTCCAGGACTGGAGAGGAGTAAAACATGCAGACAAAATTGAGCCATGAGGCAGCTTTGGAAATTTTGAAAAAGTACAACAAGGAGCCGTTCCATATCCGTCATGGACTGACTGTGGAAGGCTGTATGAAATGGTTTGCCGAACAGCTTGGATATGGGGAAGAGAAAGAGTTCTGGGGAAACTGCGGTCTTCTCCATGACGTTGATTTTGAACAGTATCCGGAGGAGCACTGCAAAAAAGCGGTAGAATTGCTGCAGCAGGAAGGCGCGGAGCCGGAAGTCATCCATGCGGTATGCAGCCATGGATTTGGCCATTGCAGCGATGTGGAACCGGAGCATGAGATGGAGAAAGTATTGTTTGCCTGCGACGAGCTGACAGGATTGGTTTGGGCAGCGGCGAAAATGCGACCGTCCGGAAGTGCGGCGGACATGGAGGTAAAGAGTCTGAAAAAGAAATTCAAGGATAAACGGTTTGCTGCCGGATGTTCCCGGGAAATTATTTCAGAGGGAGCGCAGAGATTAGGGTGGACACTTGAAGAATTGATGGAGCGCACGATTCTGGCAATGCGTTCCTGTGAGGCGGAAGTAAATGAGGCAATGAGAGAAGCGGAAGCTATATGATAACTATGGTTTGCACCTGCGGAGGATTGGTATTGATGATCGGTACTGGGGTGTAATGAAATTTTAAGGTTTTCCCGCTGCAAATTGTAGTATAAATAAAACTGGCGTGTGCTTGAAAACTGATTTCTGCAAGACGTGTCCAAAGTTTGTTGGAATGAATTTTCAGACACACTTTAGCACCTGCAGATTGTGGGAAGGAAAAATCATAATATCGAACCAGCTCTTTGAGGTACAAGTACGGGAAGGAGGACGAGTGATGGCACGGAAAATCGGTCTTGGTTTGTCGCTTTTTATTGAGGTGGTCTGCATGTATCTTGGCTGCCGTATGTTTTATGAAATGGGGATCCTGCGTGATGAATACCAGATCCAGGGGAATCAGTTATTCAATTACTATGAGCTGCTGCTGTTGTTTTTGTTGGCGGTTCTCAGTGTGATCACTCTTGTGCAGTTTATTCGGGCATTAAAAAAGAATGTTTGAACCAATGGCTGTCCATTTGAAAATTCTATCTGAGACTTTTAAGGAACATTTCTAAATCTAAAGATGTAAGGAGCGTCCCTGAATCTAAAATCGTAAAGAAAGCTTCTAAAATTTAAAACCGGAGCGCACATTGAAACGTGCTTTCGCAAGTTTCATGTATGCTCCGGTTTTTGCCGCGTCAGTCAGCCAGGGTTCCCATCGGATCCCATGGGGAGAGGTGAAGCGGTTCTGCGGCGGCTTCCTTCAGCTGTTCTTCGGTGAAATATTTTTTGTTGATGACAGCCTGGTAAACGAACTGGTCGAACCATTCGGCGTTCATCAGGAAATACCCCTTGTTGCCGCGCTCGTCGCTCCAGCTGTTTTCAATCTTCCATTTGACCGGCTGGCCGTTTTCGTCCAGATTGACACCTGTGATCACCATTGCGTGGTTCATTGCGCTTTCACGGTAATCCAGGCGGTCTTCTTTGCTCATTGTGAAGTCCATGCCGAAAGTGCCCTCGTAATCATAGCAGTCCGTGCTCCATATGCCTTTTTCCCGGTTGCCCATATGTCCCACATCGCTGCCGAACCATACCGGTTCGCCGTCGGAAAGCTGGCGGACGATCAGAGAACGGAGAGCGTCCATGGGGAGGTTGTAATAGCGGATCGGCGCACCTTCGGCCACATTTCCGATGTAGTCTACGGTGTAGGTTTTTCCGAAAGGCTTGTCGGAGGTGGGAGAATTGATGACGCTGATATAGTCCTCGCTGAGGTTCATGCCCACATATTCCTGATAGAAGGTGTGAGGCGTAAGATTATGTACCATATGATACTGTTTCTCTTTGTCCACATATTCGAAATCAAAGGTCTTGGGCGGGCAGCCGAAGCACATGCAGAGGAATTTATATACATCCTTTAACATGTCATTTTTCAGGGCCTGCACATCCTGACCCTGTGCGGCGGCTTTTCTCAGTACGGCGGCGCACTGGCGCAGCTTGGTGTTGAGCAGACGGTTCATCTGCCGGGTGTTGCTGCTCTGATAGGTTTCTTCCATGGCTGTCTTGGGAATCACGCCGTATTTTTCCACCAGGTTGACGAACATATCCCACTGTCCGCCGTCCTGCACTCCGGTGCTCAGGACCTGACATAACACGCGGTCGTCCACATCCCGGCCGGCAAGGGAGATGACGCTCTCGAGCATGTAATTGGCTTTTTCAAATTTGTCCCAGAAGGCGATGTAGTTCTGGGAGAGTTCAAAGTTTTCCAGGCCGCATTTTTTTGCCGTTCGTTCGCGGAGCACATTTAATGCGGCGAAAATCCAGCAGCGGCCGCTGGCTTTCTGGTTGGTGACCGGAAGAGTCTGCAGGTCGATGGAAAATGCGTGCTGAGACTGGGCCAGGCCAAGGTGGCAGAAGGCGGCATCGTTTACATCTGTGTTGAAAAGTGCGTTTGTCATTGCGCGGCAAAGGGGACTGGATGCGTAGCTTTCCTCATAGTCCTGAAGCTGTTCCGGCAATACGCCCTGAAATGGATCCATGGTAATTCATCCTTTCTGTGTCAGTTGTATTTTGGCTTTTGTCTTTAAGTTTCAGAAAGATGTCAAGGTCAGAACCCATCCGCGGGTACCAGCTTGTTACTATTCACAGTAGCCGCAAATACTTGCTGTTTGCGGCGTGAGAAAGTGATTCAGGTGTGAGCGGCTCCTATTCGCGAAGCGAATTTTCATTGGAGCCGCGAAGTTACTGTGAACGACTGTGAACAGAAACACCAGCTTTCGGCCCCGGCATCTTAGAAATAGTTTAGCACAGTTCTCAATCTGCTGCAAACAATTTTGCAGGTCTTAGAGCGTGTTTGAACATTGCTTTCTGCAAGATGTGCGTCACAGTTTGTGGGGAATTTGTCCCAAAATCGGGAGGCGTAGCGGGCTACGCTGACTGATTTTGGGGCAAATTCCCCGCAAAGTGGGGCGTGCAGATTGCAGGAATGAATGTTCAAACACGCTCTGGACTGTTATCTGTAATCGTTCAGCCTGCCACTATCCCGCGAGGTGTTTTCGCACAGTATGTGCGAAAATCCCGAGGCCTGCAGCGCGAAACTGCATGAAATGCATCGCGAAGCGTGTAATCGTTCAGCTACGCTGAACTGTTGCTGTTATCTGCGTCAGTCCCTGCCGGGAAGAAGCGGTTATACTTCACATGGTCGTAGATCACCTGCGCGACCGCTTCCGGATCAGCTTCCATTCCGTCCTGGATCCAGTGGGTAAAGATGTTGTAGAGGGCGCCGGAATAATAATACAGCCGGCTTTTTTCCAGAAACGTTTTTTCCCGTGTATCGGTGACTGCAAGCATATACATGTCCAGGCCGTGGAGCAGGATCTCGGAGCGGTTGGCTTTCTGAAGGCACAGCACATAGTCTTTGTATTTCTGAAGGTATTTCAGGCTGTGGAGGATGTGCCCGTAGGTCTGAAAGCCGGATTGGATGCCGGAGGACTCCAGTTCCTGAACGTATTCCCGGAGGATCTGGTACATGTAGTCCATCAGGATCTCGTCCTTGGAGTTATAGTTCCGGTAATAGGACATGCGGGACACGCCGGCGCGCCGGGTAATGTCGGTGATGGAGATCTCATTATAATCCTGCGTGTGCATCAGCTGAAGCAGAGCTTCCATAATACATTGCTTTGTGAACTGGTTTGCCGGCCGGGGATTTTTCCGGGTCTTCATGAACAAAAACCTCCTTTTTGTCACAGTTTGTCCGGCGGGACTTGCTTTTTTCCTGTTTCAGTGTTACTATTGTAACATTTTCTATAAACATTTTATAGAGGCTTTGGCCTGGGGGATTTGCTGTCAGGACGAGGTCAGGAAGGGTCTGGTGTGATGAAGTTTGGTATTGTGAGCGACAGCTCCTGTGATCTGACGCAGGAGTATACAGAGAAGGAACAGGTTACGGTTGTGCCGTTTTATGTGTCCTTTGATGGGGAGAATTATTACCGGGAGGGAACAGAGATTCCCGTAACGGAATTTTACCGGAAAATGGCGGAGCTGAGTGGCTGTTATCCGAAAACGTCCATGCCGTCGGCGCAGGATTACAAAGAGGCGTTTCTGCCGATGATCTCTGCGGGACTGCCGGTTTTGTGCATCTGTCTGACAAAGAAGTTCAGCGGCTCCATGCAGGCGGCGCTGAACGCGAAGGATGAGCTGGAGGAGGAATATCCGAAGGCGCGGATCCATGTGATGGATTCTGAGCTGGTAACCGCGCTTCAGGGACTGTTTGTGAAGGAAGCGGTCAGACTGAGAAATCAGGGGTTGGAGCTGGAGCAGGCGGTGGATCTGCTGGAGCCTGTCCGGAGTACGGGCCATATCTTTTTTACCACCAAGGATCTGAAATATCTGGAGCACGGCGGGAGGATCGGAAAGGCGGCGTCTATCGCGGGCAGTGTGCTGAACATTAAGCCGCTGCTGCAGTATTATGACGGAGAGCTGGCTGCGCCGGAGATTTGCCGGGGACGGAAAAAATCTCTGCAGAGGATGGTGGAAATGCTGTTTGACTATGTGGAAAAGCAGGAGATCCGTCTGGAGGACTATTCTCTTGCCACCGGCGTGGGACTGCCGGTGCCGGAATACGATACGTTTAAGGAGCACCTCCGGCAGGAACTGCAGAAGCGGGGATATGCGGTCACCGAATGGGAAGAGTTTCAGATTGGCGCTACCATTGGCGTTCATACGGGACCATATCCTATGGGTGTGGGTCTTTTGAAACACAGCGGACTGTGATAGGGGAACGGTTGCCCTGGTGCCGTAACAGTTCAGCGTTGCTGAACGATTATACGCTTCGCGATGCACAGAAACTGCATTTCATGCAGTTTCGCGCTGCAGGCCTCGGGATTTTCGCACATTCTGTGCGAAAACACCTCGCGGGATAGTGGCAGGCTGAACTGTTACCTGGTGCCGAGTGTTTTCGCCGGATAGGTATTGCCATATAGGTGAATTGATGATAAAGTGTAACTGTTCAGTCAGCTGAATTGTTACGACAGAGTAAGGGTGCATAAGAAAAAAGACAGCAGTTCAGCTGCGCGGAATTGTTGTCAACAAAGCGTTTGGGGTTGGAGATGGACTGTTTATATATAGTAATACCGGCATATAACGAAGAAGAAAATATTGAGCGTGTGCTTTGCGACTGGTATCCGGTGGTAGAGCGTCACAGGGCGGATGGAGCGTCGCGCCTGCTTGTGATCGATGATGGGAGCAAGGACAGGACGTATCAGATCCTCCAGTCGCTGAAGGAAAAATATCCGCTTTTGGAGGCGGTGACGAAGCCGAATGCGGGCCATGGGGCCACAGTCCTGTATGGATATCACTATGCGCTGGAGCATGGGGCTGACTATGTGTTTCAGACAGACTCGGACGGGCAGACGCTGCCGGAGGAATTTGAGCCCTTCTGGGAGCAGAGAAAGGCGTATGATCTTCTGATCGGCAGGCGCTGGCACCGGCAGGACGGCTGGAGCAGGATTTTTGTAACGCGGGTGCTGCGGCTTGTAATCCGTCTGACGTTTAAGGTGTGGACGGAGGACGCCAACACTCCGTACCGGCTGATGGGCGCGGATTCCCTGCGGCAGGTGCTGGAAAAGGTGCCCAGGGATTTCAATCTTTCCAATGTGCTGATCTCGGTGCTGTACTGCAAAGGACCGTATCGGGTGATATATTTTCCGATCACGTTCCGGCCGCGGCAGGGAGGCGTGAATTCTATCAATATCAAGAAGATCATCCGGATCGGACAGCATGCGCTGAAGGATTTCCGGAAGATAGAGCGCACTTTGGAAAATAGTTAAAATTTAGTAATCGTTTTGCAACGCTGAACCGTTGCAAAATTTAATGATTCAGACAGCGGAATCGTTACGGTAAAGACACAGACCTGTCCAAACTGCTACAAAATCTTTGCTATGTGAAAGGCTGACGTTTTGAATGGATTTCCATTCATCCAAAACGTCAGCCTTTTTGTCATATTTTGTAACAGTGCAGCCTGCGGCGCATCGTCAAGCGTGAAAAAACCATCACTGGCAAAGTTCCTGCATCAGGTCATGAACTGTGGTCATTTCTGTGAGACGCCAGGCGTTTTCGCCGCAGAACAGCAGGGAATCGTCGGTCTTGCCTTCCGCGGCCCGTGACAGCGCTGTGGTGATGCAATAGGGAATCGACGCGCGGTCACATTTTTTCAGACACTGATAACAGCGGGTGATCTTTTCCGGCTCCTGTTCGTGGAGCGTAAGGAAACGGTTGCGGATGGCACGTCCCGGCATACCCACAGGACTTTTCATCAGGGTGATGTCCTCTTTTCGGGCATCCAGATAGGCCTGCTTGTAACGGGGATCTGCGTCGCATTCCTCGGTGACCACAAAGCGGGTCGCCATCTGAACGCCGGCACATCCCAGGTTCAGATAATGATCAATATCGCTGCGGTCATAGACGCCGCCGGCAAACACGACGGGAATGGAACAGCCGTACTTTTCCTCATAACCGCGGACAATGTCCAGGATTTCAAGAATCTGCCGGTCATAGCCTTCCGTTTCCAGGCGGGCGACTTCATCGGGCGTATAACCGAGATGACCGCCGGCCTTAGGGCCTTCGATGACCACCAGATCGGGAACACGGTGATAGTGCATATCCCACAGCTTCAGAAGAACCTTTGCAGTTTTGGGCGGAGAGACAATCGGCGCCAGTTTGATGGAGCTGCCCTGCGCATAACGGGGCAGATCGCTTGGAAGGCCCGCGCCGGAAATGATCAGGTCCGCGCCATTTTCGATACAGCATTTGACATACTCTTCATAATGGGTCAGCGCACACATAATATTGACGCCGATGATTCCGCCGCCGGAAAGTTCCTTGGCGCGGCGGATATGAAAAGCCAGCGCGCGCAGATTGGCTGCCAGCGGGTTGGAAGAAAAATCCGGCTCCCGAAATCCAGGCTGCGCGGCAGAGATAACCCCGATGCCGCCCTCCTTCGCCACTGCGCCCGCCAGCGAAGAAAGACTGATACCAACCCCCATGCCGCCCTGGATGACCGGCACGGATGCTGTAAGATCTCCTATTTTCAATGATGGTAAAGACATACAAAAACTCTCCTTTGACTTGATTGATTTAACTGATTGATACAATTCAGAAAGAAAGTGGTATTCGAACAAAGAACAAGTAGTTTTGAAAACTATATATAGAATACTTTGAAAGTCAAAGAAAGTCAAGCGGTTTAAGAAAAAAATACCAATAAAATAATGTCAACCTATTGTAACAGTTCAGCTTGCCACTATCCCGCAAGGTGTTTTTGCACAGATTGTGCGAAAATCCCGAGATCTGCAGCGCGAAACTGCAAGAAGTGCAGTTTCTGTGCATCGCGAAGCGTGTAATTGTTCAGCAGCGTTGAACGGTTACAACTTATTTCCAAACGAACTTCCACCCTTGACTTCCAAAGTGGAAGTTCTAGAGTGTGTTTGAACATTCATTCCTGTAATCTGCACGCCCCATTTTGCGTGGAATTTGCTTCAGAATCAGTCAGCGTAGCCCGCTACGCCTCCTGATTCTGGAACAAATTCCCCACAAACTGTGACGCACATCTTGCAGAAAGCAAGTTTCAAACACGCTTTGGAGACCACAGAAAGCTGAGAAGGGCAGGCGGCATGGGAGAATGGCGGGCGTCTGCAAGGATGCGAGAAAATCTCAACGTCCCGGAGACGTTCCGGACGGGGCAGATTCAGTGCTGCCAGCACTGAATCTGAGGCGCACTGAGACGGGAATGCATCAGGCATTCCTGTCTCAGTGCGCCGGTACCCGTCCGGAACGCCTCCGGGACGTTAAGATTTTCCGCGTCCTTGCAGCAGTCCGCCATTCTCCCATGCCGCCTGCCCTTCTCTGCTTTCGTCCGCCCTCACACCCTGCGTCTACTCAACCACAACCGCGGTTCCGGAGGCAGTGACCATCAGCATTCCATTGTTGGTGCCGAGAACCTCATAATCGATATCCACGCCCACGATCGCGTTGGCCCCCAGCTGGGAAGCACGTGCGATCATCTCATCCATGGCCTGATTGCGCGCATGCACCAGCTCATCTTCATATCCCTGGGAGCGGCCTCCGAAAAAATTGCGCATTCCAGCCGTTAAGTCGCGGACAAAGTCCACGCCGGAGACGACTTCCCCAAACACGACCATCGTATATTCCAGAATCCGTTTTCCTTCAATGGAATTTGTTGTCGTTACAATCATGAATATATCCTCCTCGTCTGTTGATTTCCCGTGGTACGCGGGAATTGCCTTTATCATAGCATGAACTTATGAATTTGTATATTTCTTTCTTCTGAAGAATTCTAAAGATGATGATGTCAAGGGTAACGATTCAGCTGGCTGAATGATTAGTAACAGTTCCGTAACGATTCAGCCAGGTCCGTGCATTTACTGCATGGACCGTATGAAATCGTAGTGCCTGTGGGCATCCGGCCCATCGCGAAGCGTGTAATGGTTCAGCAACACTGAACGGTCACAATAATTACGTGCCTGCGGCTGGAGATATTTTCTGAGTTATAGAACGATTGAATCATAAACAGATTTTTCGTATAATAAAAGAAAAGTGAAAGTGTCGTCTCGCAATGCACAGAAACTGCATTTTATGCGGTCTCGCGCTGCAGGGAAGACGGAACTGCTGCCGTAACGATTCAGCCAGGTCTGTGTATTTACCGCACAGACCGTATGAAAACGTAGTGCCTGCGGACATCCGGCCCATCGTGAAGCGGTTTTCCATGGACGGATGCCGTAACGATTCGTCTGGCTGAACAGTTATCTGTTGCCGGAAAGGAGAAAGTTTGGAAGTAAACTTCCAAATCTACCATTATTGGCGCAGCAAGTGCGCCATGAAAGGAGTAAAAATGCTGAAAGAACTTGTATTGAAAAACAGAAGCTACAGAGGGTACGATGAGAGTGTTGCCGTTTCCAGGGAGACTCTGGCGGAGTTTGTGGACTGTGCCAGGCTGTGTCCGTCCAGCGTGAATAAGCAGCCGCTGAAATACTGCCTGGTTTATGAAAAAAGGATGGTGGAGAAGCTTCGGCCCCTGACACGGTGGGCCCGCGCGCTGCAGCCCACAGAGCTTCCGCGGCCGGGGCATTGGCCGACGGCGTTTATTGTGATCTGCCAGGATTCACAGATCGATCCAAATCTCAGCCGCTATATGAAGGATGTGGGGATCGTGGCCCAGACGATGCTGCTGGCGGCGGTGGAGCAGGGCCTTGGCGGCTGTATGATCGGCAATTTTACTGCCGGCGAGGTGAGTCAGGCGCTGAATCTGAAAGAGCAGTATCACCCGCTGTTGGTGGTGGCGTTTGGAAAGCCGCAGGAGGAGATTGTGCTGACCGACGTTCCCGAGGATGGAAATACCAATTATTACAGGGACGAGAACGATGTACATTACGTTCCCAAAAGGCGTCTGGAGGATGAAATTATCGAACCGTAACAGTTCAGCGCTGCTGAACGATTACAGGCTTCGTGATGCACAGAAACCGTATTGCATGCGCTTTCGCGCCTGCAGGCATCCGTCGTAACGATTCAGCCAGCTGAATCGTTACGGCATACGGCCATTGAAATGAGAATAAAACATAGTATTCCTATTGACAAAGTAGGATTTATGGAATATGATACCATTTAAGAATGAAAAAGTAACGATTCAGCCGTTAAAAGTCGTTTCGCGATGGACCGTATGCCCGCATGCGTGACGTTTTCATACGGTCTGTGCAGTGAACGCGCAGACCTGGCTGAGCGGTTACGATTTGTTACCATCCGAAGGGGGAAAGCATATGGCAAGGATATATCAGAACGTTGCGGAACTAATTGGAAATACTCCATTGATGGAACTGAAAGGAATAGAAAAAAAATACCAGCTGAAGGCGCGTCTGCTGGCGAAGCTGGAATACCTGAATCCCAGCGGGAGTGTCAAGGACCGGGCAGCGCTTGGGATGATTGAGGACGCGTTGGAAAAGGGATTGCTGGCGCCGGGAGCCACGATCGTGGAACCTACCTCCGGAAATACAGGCATTGGCCTTGCGGCATTGGCGGCGTCGAAAGGTTTTCAGCTGATCCTGACAATGCCGGAGACAATGAGCGTGGAGCGCAGGAAGATCCTCATGGCTTATGGGGCCAAAATTGTGCTGACGGACGGCGCGCGGGGGATGGAAGGCGCCATAGAGAAGGCGCGGGAGCTGGTGAGCCAGATTCCAGGCAGCTTTCCTCCGGGACAGTTTGAAAATCCTGCCAATGCCAGGGCGCATTTTGAGACGACGGGTCCGGAGCTGTGGGAGGATACCGGCGGAAAGCTGGATGTTTTTGTGGCGTCGGTGGGCAGCGGCGGAACCATCACAGGGACCGGACAGTATCTGAAACAGCAGAATCCGAAGATTCGGATCGTCGCCGTGGAGCCGGAAACCTCCCCGGTGCTGTCAGGCGGCAGCGCCGGGAGCCATGCCATCCAGGGAATCGGCGCCGGGTTTGTGCCGGAGGTTCTGGACACGACGGTGTATGACGAGATCCTGACGGTGGACAACGAGGAGCCGTTCCGTATGGGGAAGGAACTGGCTGCCACAGAGGGAATCCTTGTGGGAATTTCCTCCGGCGCCGCGCTTTGGGCGGCAGTTCAGGTGGCGGCCCGGCCGGAAAATGAAGGAAAAACCATTGTGGCGCTTCTTCCGGACAGCGGCGACCGCTATTATTCTACCAAGCTGTTCTGAGCGGCGTAGAGCGTGTTTGAATGAGAAAAACGACAGGATAAGGAGAACAGGATATGAAAAAAACAACGGCAGCAGAGACACAACGAAACTTTCGTTTTGAGACATTGCAGCTTCACGCAGGGCAGGAACAGCCGGATCCGGCGACGGACGCAAGGGCAGTGCCGATTTACGCCACCTCCTCCTATGTCTTTCCAGACTGCGACCATGCGGCGGCAAGGTTTGCCCTGGAGGACGCGGGAAATATTTACGGAAGGCTGACCAATCCCACGCAGGAAGTGTTTGAGCAGCGGATGGCCGCGCTGGAAGGCGGAAGCGCGGCGCTGGCGGTGGCTTCCGGGGCGGCGGCGCTTGCCTATACCTTTGAGAATCTTGCGTCGTCGGGAGACCATTTGGTGGCTGCCAACAATATTTACGGCGGAACCTACAACCTTCTGGCGCATACGCTTCCGGAATACGGGATCACAACAACGTTTGTGGATATTCTGGACCCGGCTCAGGTGGAAGCGGCCATACGGCCGGAGACCAAGGCGGTTTTCCTGGAGACTCTGGGAAATCCCCGCTCGGAGGTGGCGGACCTGGAGCTGGCGGCGCAGATCGCGCACAGGCACGGGATCCCGCTGGTGGTTGACAATACCTTTGCCACGCCGTATCTGCTGCGGCCGCTGGAGCATGGGGCGGATATTGTGGTACATTCCGCCACAAAGTTTATCGGAGGACATGGAACCGCCATCGGCGGCGTGATCGTGGAGGGCGGTTCCTTCGACTGGGAGGCGTCGGGGAAATTTCCTTCGCTGACGAAGCCTAATCCCAGCTATCACGGGGTAAGCTTTACGAAAGCCGCAGGCCCTGCGGCCTTTGTGACAAAGATCCGCGCGATCCTGCTGCGGGACACGGGGGCTACGTTGTCGCCGTTCCATGCCTTTTTGTTTCTGCAGGGATTGGAGACGCTTTCTCTCCGGGTGGAGCGCCATGTGGAAAACGCGCGGAAGGTTGTGGAGTATCTGAGCCGTCATCCTCAGGTGGAGGCGGTGCATCATCCGCTGGTGAGCGGTGATGTCCGCCAGCAGGAACTGTACCGGAAATATTTTCCGAAAGGCGGCGGCTCCATCTTTACGTTTGAGATCAAAGGAGACGAGAGAAAGGCCAAGGATTTTATCGACCATCTGGAACTGTTTTCACTGCTGGCCAATGTGGCGGACGTGAAGTCTCTGGTCATCCATCCGGCTTCCACCACTCATGCGCAGCTGAATGGGGAGGAGCTTCGGGCGCAGGGGATCGCGCCCAATACCATTCGTCTTTCCGTGGGAACGGAGAATATCGAGGATATTCTGGAGGACCTGGAGCAGGCGTTTTTGGCTGTGGGCGTGTAAAGAAAGCGTCCGGGAAAAGGCGTGGAATCATGTATGCAGGGCAAGCGTCTGGGGAAGGACGTGATTATGCACGGAAGGCAGGCGTCCGGGGAAGGACGTGGAACTGTGGGCATGTAAAGGAAACGTCCGGAAAAGCGGCTGTGAGAGTGCAGGGAACACGCATGGAAGTATGCAGAAAAGAGGAGAGAAAGCGGTGAAAGTTTCCACGAAGGGAAGGTATGCGCTGCGGATGATGCTGGATATTGCGCTGCAGGACCGGGAGCATCCGGTTGCGCTGCGGGAGATTGCGCAAAGGCAGGGGATTTCCGTGAAGTATCTGGAACAGATCGTGGCGGCGCTGGCAAGGGCCGGATATCTGAAAAGCATCCGCGGCCCGCAGGGCGGTTATATACTGACCAGAGAGCCAAAGGACTATACGGTGGGCGAGATCCTGCGGCTGACGGAGGGAAGTCTTGCTCCGGTGGAGTGTCTGGAGACGGACAGGAATCTTTGTCCCAGAGCGGAGAAATGTGCGACGCTCAAACTGTGGGAGGAACTGGACCAGGCGGTGCGCCAGATTGTGGATAGGCGTACGCTGGAAGATCTGATGGAAGAACAAAGAGCTATCGGCAGCAGATCGGAAGTAACAGTTCAGCGTTGCTGAACGATTACACGCTTCGCGATGCACAGAAACTGCATTTCATGCAGTTTCGCGCTGCAGGCCCCGGGATTTTCGCGCATTCTGTGCGAAAACACCTCGCGGGATAGTGCAAGCTGAGTTGTTACGATCGGAACAAAGAGAAAGGAAAAGGTAAGTTACGATTCGCAGCAGCAAACGCTTGCTGCCTGGCTGAACTGGAACAAAACCACCGCGGCGTATTGGAAGACCGCAGAAATGGATCTTTCAATATGCCGCGGTGGTTTTTCACATAAATCAAATGGTTCGGTCCAGTGGAATCAGCATTTCTCCGGTTCCGGATATCCTACGCCGAAGGTCTCTACGGTCACAGAGGCAAGCTTCTGGTCTTCCAGCGGACGGTCGCGGAAGTCGGTGGCGGTTTCCGCGATGGCGTTTACCACGTCCATGCCCTCCACAACTTTTCCAAACGCAGCGTATGCGCCGTCCAGATGCGGGGAGGCTTTGTGCATGATAAAGAACTGGGAACCGGCGGAATCCGGGTCCATGGCGCGGGCCATGGAAAGGACGCCCTCAGTGTGCGCAAGGTTGTTGGTCAGAAAACCGTTCTGGGCGAACTCGCCGGGAATGGAGTAGCCGGGGCCGCCGATGCCGGTTCCCTGGGGGTCTCCGCCCTGGATCATGAAGCCGCGGATGACGCGGTGAAAGATCAGGCCGTCGTAGAATCCTTTCTGCACAAGGCTTACAAAGTTATTGACGGTATTCGGCGCGATCTCCGGGTAGAGCTCGGCTTTGATGACGCCGCCGTTCTGCATGGTAAAGGTAACGATTGGATTTGCCATGGT
>JAGHIA010000063.1 GCA_017887445.1 Fusicatenibacter sp. | reverse complement strand
GCCTGCCACTATTCCGCGAGGTGTTTTCGCGCAGAATGCGCGAAAATCCCGAGGCCTGCAGCGCGAAACTGCATGAAATGCAGTTTCTGTGCATCGCGAAGCGTGTAATAGTTCAGCAACGCTGAACTGTTACCCTGCTTATACTTTGACTCTCAAAAAATTATTGTGGAAACTTCAGGAATCGTGTATACTGATAACAGAACTTATAAATCTTCCAAAAAAACCGTTCGGCGCTGCCGGACCGCTTCCGGACCAAGCCAGCGGAAACGATAAAAAGAGGAGTGTCTGACATGGACAGTTACGATACCATTTCCGACCTTCTGGTGAACCTTTTCAACGAGATCATGGATATCGAGGAAAAGGCCATTATCACAGAGGAGTTTCAGGATATCACCAACAACGACATGCACATTATCGCCGCGATCGGGATCGGCCTTCCCCTCAGTATGACCACTGTTGCAAACTCCCTGTCTGTCACTGTGGGAACCCTGACCATTGCGATCAATAATCTTGTGAAAAAAGGCTATGTTGCCCGCGCCAGAAGCCAGGCAGACCGGAGAGTCGTGCTGATCTCTCTGACAGAAAAGGGACGCAGCGCTTATTCCCACCACGAAGACTTTCACCGGAAAATGGTGGAAGGCGTTTTAAAGGAACTGAGCGACGAGCAGATCCAGGTTCTGGTAAAAGCCATGACAAATCTGAAAGAATTTTTCTATTCCTATAAATAACAGGATAATGTCAGGTTCAAAATCCGCAAATATAACAAGACTTTAAACATTCCATTAATATTTTCCGCCTTTGTAGATTTTAGTATTTTTCGGTGATATAATATAAATACACAAACAATATGTTGTTTTATATTTAATTAACAGAATTTTAAAATTATCTTAAAAGGAGGGAAGTTTTATGAAGCGCAGTCACCGTTTTTTCTTATCCATTCTCATGGCTTTTGCCATAGGCATCTGCACCGCCGCTCCGCTGACCGCTCACGCGGAAGAAACTCCCTCCGGAGAAAACACGGACGGCGGAAGCATTTCGCTGGAACTCATACACCGTCAGGCACAGTCCCTGACTTTGCAGCTGAACAGCGAACATCTGGCTTATCAGGATGTTACTCTTGACTGTACCGACTCCGCCACCGGAAAGCCTGTGACCATTTCTCTCCTGGCTGCTCCCGGAACTTCAGAATACACCCTGTACGACCTGGAAACCCCTGCGGAGGAAGTGACAGGCACCCTGAACATTTCCATGATCACAGACGCCGGATATCAGCTGGATACCGGCAGCATGTCCTTTTCCATCAACGGGCAGACCTACGCCAGCGGTTCTGTGGCAGTCATTGAGACGCCAAACTGCTCCGTAAGTTCCTCCATCTCCTGCCGTGAGATGGCTGCCGAACCGGAAACTCCGCCGCAGCCAGAAGATCCGGAACCTGAGACGCCGGAGCAGACAGATCCGCCCACAGAAACGGAAACTCCGGGACAGACAGATCCGTCCACGGAAACGGAAACTCCGGGACAGACAGATCCATCCACAGAAACGGAAACTCCGGGACAGACAAATCCGTCCACGGAAACGGAAACTCCGGGACAGACGCATCCGTCTGCAGAATCCGAATCGCCGCTGGAAACATATCCGTCCACAGAAAGCGTATCGCCCGGGCAGGACCTTACCGCTCCGTCCGCAGAGATCCTCACCACTACGCCGATTACCCAGAACGCTGACGAAACAAACGTGGGTGTTCCTGGCCCTTCCGCAAATGAGGGTCTTACAAAATCTCCTGCCGCCGGAGCTTCCATAAACGAAACCACAAGCGGAACCGCAGACAAAACCGCTGCCGCCGAAGCTGCCGCTGACCAGACTGCCGGCACGGAGAGTTCTCTGGGAAACACAATGCTTTCCCCGGAGCGCCATACATCGGAAGCTTTCACCGGCATCCGCATTTCCGAGATTGTCAGAAACGTCAACCTGGTACTGGCGGCGCTGATCCTCATCGTCCTGATCCTGCTTCTCATCAAGCTGGTACTGACGCTGAAGCGCGAAATGAGAAGCCGCCGGTTCCGTCGGTTCTAAAGCGCGTTTGAAAATTTATTCTTGCAATCTGCACGCCCCACTTTGCGGGGAATTTGCCCCAAAAACTGTGACGCACATCTTGCAGAAAGCAATTTTCAAACACACTCTAAAATAGCATAAAAAACAGGAGGCAACCAGTACGCCGGTTTGCCTCCTGTTTTTTATGCTATCAATCTTCCTCCGGAACAAACATGTCCTTTCCAACACCGCAGATGGGGCAGACCCAATCCTCGGGAATATCCTCAAACGCCGTTCCCGGCTCGATTCCGCCATCCGGGTCTCCGGTCTCCGGGTCATATACATAGCCGCACGGCTCGCAAACATATTTCTTCATTTCTATTTCTACCTTTCTTTTTTAATAATAGTAATATTTATTGTTTTATATATCATACCAGACTACTATGTATTATGCAAGCACTTTTTTCAAAATAATACTACTCATGTAATCGTTGGTAACGATTCAGCCAGGTCTGTGCATTTACTGCACAGACCGCATAAAAACGTAATGCCTGCAGGCGTCTGCCCATCGCGAAGCGATTTTCCATTGCCGGATGCCGTAACGGTTACCCTGTGATAAAATACGCCAGCAGCACACTTGCCGCAATCCCCGCCAGGGTAGCCGTCAGCGCTCCGGCCAGGGTATACCTTGTCTTCGTCACCTTCGCGGCGAGAAAATACACCGACATTGTATAAAACACCGTCTCCGTGCTGCTGGCCATCAAAGAAGCCGCCGTTCCGATCAGCGAGTCCGTTCCATACTCCTTGTACAGGTCCAGCAAAAGACCCGTCGCCGCGCTGTTGGAAAACAGACGCACCACGCCGAGAGGCACCAGCGGCGGCGGGAATCCCAGCGGCTTTGCCAGCTTACCGAGAATCTCTCCCAGCTTCTCCAGAAACCCGGAAGAACGCAGCACGCCGACGCCGATCATCAGACCGATCAGCGTCGGCAGCACAGACACGACACTTTTCAGGCCGTCTTTGGCGCCCCGGATAAAATCGCCATACACATCTCGTTTCATCAGAAGTCCCATGCCCACGATATAAAACATCAAAAGCGGTATGAGCCACTCAGAAATCAAATAGAGGATCCGCACTCTGCTTCCTCCGCGGCACGTCTCTTTTCACTATTGTATGTATAAGTTTCGGTAACTATTCGTAACAGTTCCGGTAACTGTTACAACCATTTCCAACGATTCAGCCAAACTGCTACTCCACGCTTTTCAGCGACTCGATCATATCGATCTTCTTCAGCCGGTAATACATCATATAGTTGACAAACAAAGAGAACACCAGTGTCAGCAGGCCGCTGTAAAAATAACTTCTGAAAAATACGGTTCTTCCGAACATCATCATATCCACTTCCACGGTCTGGATAATATACTGGTGCAGTACCATGCCGATGCCCGCGCCTGCCAGGATTCCGAGTACCGTCAGGATCACGTTTTCCCGGTAAACATACTCCGCAACTTCCAGGTCGTAAAATCCCAGAACCTTCAGCGTCGCCAGTTCCCGCCGCCGCTCTGTAATATTGATATTGTTCAGGTTATACAGTACAACAAACGCCAGCAGTCCCGCGGAAACGATCAGCACAACCATCACAATGTTCAGCGCCGCCAGCATATCGTCGATCTCCTCCTCCAGATCCGAGATAAACGTCACGCCCACCACGCCGTCCTGTTCGATCAGCATCTGGCCAAGCGCTTCCTCATAGGCATCGGAGACATCCTCGTACTTCATAAGGATCTGATTGTATTCCGGTTCCTCTCCCCAGACGCTCTCATACAGCTTGGGCCCCATAAAGATATAATGCTCCACATAGTTTTCTATAATGACAGAAATGGTGACCTCCTGTCCTTCCTCGTTTTCCTCCCCTACCTTTATGGTGTCTCCCACAGAAACACCGAGCATTTTCGCTGTCTTCTCGCTGATGGCGATTCCGTCCAGCGGAAACTCATAGCTTTCCTTTGTTTTTCTGTCCCGGAAGGTGAAGAACTGGTCCGCCACTGCCGGGTCCTGAGGTACCTCCATGATCGCGTCCATACGCTCGTCTCCGGCCGTCAGCTCCACGTTCTGGGCGAACATTTCCACCGCCACATCCATTCCTTTATAATCTCCAGCCTTCTCGAGAACCGCGTCCTTTTCCTCGCCGGACTCTGTATTGACCACCACCGACGCCTGGTAGGTAAACAGCTCCACAAACTGATTCTTGGCAATGGCCGTAATAGAATCCTGCAGACCGAAACCGACCAGCATGAGGCCCATACATCCGCCGATCCCTATCACCGTCATAAAAAATCTCTTTTTATACCGGAACAGATTGCGGATCGTGGATTTCTGGGTAAAGCTCAAATGTCTCCAGAGGATGGTAATGCGCTCCATCAAAACTCTCCGGCCGTTTTTCGGCGGCTCGGGACGCATCAGCTCCGCAGGCTTTGCCCGCAGTTCTCTCTTGCAGGCAGCCAGCGTCGCCAGGCCGGTGCAGGCCATACTTGCCAGAACCGCCAGGATCCCCTGCCCATAGTTGAGCGGCGTCATGTATTCCGGAAGTCCAAGATACAACATTCCATAGGCGTTCATGATCACCCACGGAAACAGCTTCTCTCCGATCACCACGCCGATGACCGCGCCTGTTATCGTGGACAGCATGGCGTAGCTGAAATACTTCATGGCAATGGCGCCATCCCGGTAACCCAACGCCTTCAGAGTTCCGATCTGCTGGCGCTGTTCCTCCACCATACGGGTCATGGTGGTAAGACTGATCAGCGCGGCCACCAGAAAAAACATCAGCGGGAACACCTGGCCGATATTATCAATCCTCTGGGAATCGTCCTCAAATCCTTTGGCGGAAGTAATATCCCCCCGGTCCGTCACATACCAGTCAGGCGTTTCCAGATCGTTGAGTTCCTTCTCACCGTCTGCAATCTGCTGCCTGGCATCCTCCAGTTCCGGCTGAGCCTCCGCGTAGGCGTCCTCATATTCCTGTCTTGCGTCCGCCAGCTCCTGCTCTTTGTCCGCCAGCTCCGTCTTGCCGTCCTCCAGCTCTTTTCTCGCGTCCTCCAGCGTCGTCCTCGCCTCGGCAATCTGAGCTTCGCCGTCGTTCAGCTGCGCCTTTGCCTCGGCGAGCTGTGCCTCGCCGCTGACAATCTGAGCCCTGGATGCCTCCAGAACTGTCTTTTGCTGTTCCAGCTCCTGTTTTCCCTGGCCAAGCTGGCTCTCGCCGCTGGCAATCTCTTTCCTTGCGGCGCTGATCTGCGCCTCGCCATCGATGACCTGCTGCAGGGACGCGTTCAGCTGTGCTTCGCCATCCTCCAGCTGCCGGCGCGCTTCGGCAAGCTGCGCCTCGCCGTCGGCCAGCTGCTGGCGTCCGGCGTCAATCTGGGCCTGTCCGCTGTTCAGCGTCACCTCCAGCTGATTCAGCATCTGCTCCGTCTCTGCCAGCTGCTGCTTTGCCGCGGCCAGCTGCTGCTCGCCGTCGGAAATCTCTGCCTCCGCCGCCTGTACAAGCTGCTCGTTGGCCTCGAACGTGGCAATCCCTTCCTGAGCCTGTGCCTTCTGCGCCTCCAGCCCGGCAATTCCCGACTCCAAAGCAGCCTTCTTGGCCAGCAGCGCCTCATACTCCGGCGAAGTGTCCAATCCTGCCTGTGCCAGCTGTTCTTCCATAATCCGGAGCGCTTCCTCCAGCTGTGTCCGCTGCGTCTCCATCTCGGTCAGACCGGCCTCAATCTGCGCCAGTCCGGCTTTTGCCGCCTCATATGCCGGGCGGTTTTCCTCCAGCGCTGCCCGCGCTGCCTCCGCTGCCTGACGGCCTGTCTCCAGATTGGCCATTTCTTCCTCCAGCTGTGCGCGGCCGGCCTCCAACTGGGCGCGGCCCTGTTCCAGCTGCGTGTTTCCTGCCTCCAGCTCCTGTGCTTTCGCCTCCAGCTCTGCTTTGGACGCCTCCAGCGTCTGCTGCTGAGCGTCCAGCTGCGCCTTGCCGCTCTCCAGATTTTTCTGTTCTTCTTCAATCCGGGCGCGGCCGGCTGCCAGTTCCTTTGCCTGAGCATCCAGCTGTGCCTTGCCATCCGCCAGCTCCTGCTCCTTTTCCTTCAGCAGCGCCTCAGCATCCGCAATCTGACGTTCTCCATCTGCCAGCTGGGCTTTTCCGCGGACCAGTTCCGCTTCCTTATCCTCCAGCTGAGCTCTGCCATCCGCCAGCTCTTTTGCCTTTTCGTTCAGTTCGCTTTCCCCGTCGGCCAGCTCCTGCTCTCCGTCGGCAATCTCATCCTTGGCGTCGGCAATCTGACGTTCTCCGTCCGCCAGCTGTTCTTCCGCGTCAGCCAGCTCCTGTTCCGCGTCGGCTACCTCAGCCCTGGCGTCCTCGATCTCGTCCATTCCATCCCGGTAAAGGGTCTCGTACCGCCGGTCACAGGCATCTTCTGCGATATCCTCCAGCTTTGCCACCGTCTCTGCCACAAGATTTTTATACTCGTCGCTGAAGCTGTCCGCCGCTTTGGCTCCTTTTACCTGAATGTAAGCTTCTGTGTACACATCGTCCTGCTCGAAAACCTCAGGCAGCACAATGAGAAACGCGTCGATACTGCCGTCTCCCACAAAGCCGGAGCCCCGGTCCATGTCCATATAATAAGGGAGGGTTCCGCTGCCGACGATGGTATAAGTTTCCTCCGTCAGCGTTTCGGACAGTTCGTCGGAGGTTCCCGATTCCAGAGTAATGGTATCTCCGATGCTGCATCCGGTCTGCTGAAGATACATATCGTCTGCCAGACATTCGTTTGGCTTCTGAGGAAGCCTCCCGTTTGTCACCGTCACCTGGTTCACATTCTCAGCCAGAGCGATGATCTTCAGGGCAAATTCCATATCACTCTGCTGGTTCAGCGTCTCCGCCGTATACCCGCCGATGACGGTTTCCACCCCCTCGACCGCTTCCATATCCTTCAGATCGTCCTTTGTCAGTCCCAGGGTGCTGATGACCTTGATATCCATAAAATTTACTTTGTCATAATAGCTGTCCGCCGACTGGTGCATATCCTTCTGGGTGGAACGGATACCGGAAAAGAACGCCGCACCCAGCATGACAATAAACAGCACCGAGAGGAAACGGCCCTTGTTTCTGCCGATCTCCCGGAAAAAATCACGTTGAAATGCTTTCATTTTTACCCCTTTCATGGCGCACTGGCTGCGCCAGTAATGGTAGATTCGGAAGTTTACTTCCAAACTTACTTCGCCTTTACCATTCGATCTGTTCCACCGGAGTGGGATGTTCGTTCATCTCCATGCGGGCCACTTTTCCGTTTCTGATATGTATCACCCTGTCCGCCATAGGCGTCAGCGCCGTGTTGTGGGTGATGACGATCACCGTCATTCCTTTCTGCCGGCAGGTATCCTGAAGCAGCTTCAGGATGGCTTTTCCGGTCACATAATCCAGCGCGCCGGTGGGCTCGTCGCACAGCAGAAGCTTGGGATTCTTGGCCAGCGCCCTGGCAATGGCCACACGCTGCTGCTCACCTCCGGAAAGCTGGGCCGGGAAATTATTCATCCGCTCGCCCAGTCCCACTTCCTCCAGCACCGTCTCCGCGCGCAGCGGGTCTTTGCAGATCTGGAGCGCCAGCTCCACGTTTTCCAGCGCCGTCAGATTCTGCATCAGATTATAAAACTGAAAAACAAAGCCAATGTCCTCCCGCCGGTACTGCACCAGCTTCTTTCCCTTCAGTCCGGTAATATCCTGGGCGTCCACCGTCACCTTTCCCGTGGTCGCCGTGTCCATACCTCCAAGGATATTCAGAACCGTCGTCTTCCCGGCGCCGCTAGGCCCTACGATCACCACAAATTCACCTTTCTGTATCTCAAAAGTGATCCCATCCGCAGCCTTGATGGAAATCTCCCCCATTTTGTAAACCTTTGTGACATTCTCCATTTCTACATAGCCTGCCATATTTTTCCTCCGTGGTACTTTCTGCCGTTTTACGTGTTTAAGCCGCATCTGGTCAATAAAAATCGCTTCGCGATGGGCCGGATACCTGCATACTCTATGATTTCATACGGACTGTGCAGTAAATGCACCATGAAATGCACAGACCTGACCGAATTGTTCCGCAGGCTGAATTGTTAGTTACTGTTCACTCGTGCCTCGCAAACAGTAACATTCGCGGGCTCATTTAAAGTTTTGCTGCGCAAAAGGAGTCCCGCTCACACCTGAATCATGTTCTCACGCCGCAAACAGCAAGTGTTTGCGGCTGACCCGTGAATAGTAACAATTGTTACACGCTGAACGGCCATTTTTAAACACATGTTGATTATCTTACACTTGTATATTATAATAAAACCAGGCCAAATACAATCATTAAATTCCTGTTCTATTGTCTTTTCTTGGACATTTAGGCAGTGATTTGTGTAACAATTTATGTAACAGTTCAGCCTGCCACTATCCCGCGAAGTGCTTTCGCACAGAACGTGCGAAAATCCCGAGGCCTGCAGCGCGAAACTGCATGAAATCAGTTTCTGTGCATCGCGAAGTGTGTACTCGTTCAGCAACGCTGAACTGTTACCAATTTACCGCATGTTTGATAAATCAGGGGGGATTTTCATGAACGAATCGAAAACGATGGACCGCAGGACAAAATATTCGCTGGACGCGATCAAAAACGCGCTGTTTACACTGTTGGAAGACAAAGAGCTGTCGGCGATCACCGTAACGGACATCTGCCGCACAGCGGACGTGAACCGCGGAACCTTTTACCGGTATTTTAAAGATGTTCCCGACCTGTTTTCCCATATTGAGGATGAATTTCTCGCGAATTTCCAGCGGGTTCTCACCTCCTGGGATATGTCCTCCTACTATCGGTCAATCCTGCTGGAAATTCAGGAGAACAGCGCGTTGATCCGCTTTATCCTTATAACCAACAGCACCTCGCATATTCTGGAGAAGCTGCTGCTTTTACAGAAGGATTTTTTGCTGGACATTCTTCACTCCCGCTGCCCGCATCTGTCCCGGGAAGATACGGAGTATATTTTTGAATTTATTCTCGGGGGATTTATCTATTTTATCGGGAAATGGTTCGCGGAAGATATGAAAACTCCGCTGGACGACGTGGAACGAAACATCAGCATGATCACCGAATCCATCCTCAAGGCGTATGGGGGGTGAGGGCGAAATTCGGGAAGTGAATGCGGACGAAAGCGGAGCGGGGGAGAGGGCGTGGGGCGCAAGGGGACGGCTGCGAAAACGCGGAAAATCTAAACGTGCCAAAGTCCCGCCGGACGGGGACCGGCGCAATTCGACAGGAATGCCTGATGCATTCCCGTCTCAGTGCGCCTCGGACTCAGGACATGAAGTCCTTCGTC
>JAGHIA010000062.1 GCA_017887445.1 Fusicatenibacter sp. | reverse complement strand
GCGATTCACCAGGAATGCCTGATGCATTCCCGGTTCAGCGCTCCTCAGGCTCCGGACTGGCAGTCCTTCGCCTGCCCCGGCCGGCGGGGTCTGGGCGCGTTAAGAGTTTCTCGCCTCTTCGCAGACGCCCCCAAGACACCCATACCGCCTGCGCTCCGCCACTTTCTAGTTTTCTTTTTTTCGAAAAGTTGAGCCGGCGTTAAAGGTTGTTTTCTCAGGTCTGCGCATTTACTGCGCAGACCGTATGAAAACGTAGTGCCTGCAGGCGTCCGGCCTATCGCGAAGCGATTTTCCATGGCTGGATGTCGTAACGATTCAGCTGGCTGAATCGTTACGACTGTTACCACTGTTACCAGTTGTTACCAGTTTTTTTGAAAAATGAAAAATTTCTATTGATTTTTTTTCATCGGTCTGTTACAATATACAAGTCGTTACGGGGTATGGCGTAGCTTGGTAGCGCGCACGGCTGGGGGCCGTGAGGTCGCAGGTTCAAATCCTGTTGCCCCGATTTTATTTTTTTTCACGAATAGAATAGGGAATTATCAGAGAAGACGGATTGTTCAAGGGCGGTTGGCCTGAGAGTATATCCGTTTTTTGTTTTTGATTTTTACAGTAAGGGAGGTAAGCCAATGATATATGAAATTACGGATACCCGCAAAGTTTCACCGCTGTTTGACGGCTGGGACGAGACGCTTATCTGGTCCTGCCTGCAGGGGGTGATGGGAACTATTTATGCCGATGATTGTGACCATCCGGCGGCGGCCATGACTGTTCTTGGAGATTTTACTTTTTTCGCAGGGAATCCTTCGATGGATCTGGTGGAAATGCTTCCGGCCTGGCGCACCCAGGATTTTATGATCATGGTTCCGCAAAATGACCGGTGGAAGGAGCTTATCCTCCAGTGCTACGGCGAAAAAGCCAGCATCGTTTCACGCTATGCGATCAAAAAAGAGCCGCTGTGCTTTGACAGGAATAAGCTGGCGCGGGCAGCCGCGTCCCTTCCGGAAGCCTACACTCTGTCCCTGATTGACGAGCGGCTTTATCATCTCTGTAAGGCCGAAGCATGGAGCGCCGATCTGGTCGCTCAGTTTCCAACTTATGACGATTACCGCAAGCTGGGACTGGGTGCCGTCGTGTGCAGGGACGGCCGTATTGTGTCCGGAGCCTCCTCCTATTCCAGATACCGGGATGGCATTGAAATAGAAATTGATACCCGAAAAGATTTCCGCCGGAAGGGTCTGGCCTATGTCTGCGGGGCAAAACTGATCCTGGAATGTCTGGAAAGAAATCTGTACCCAAGCTGGGACGCGCAGAATAAAGCCTCCGTCGCGCTGGCGGAAAAGCTGGGGTATCACTACAGCCATACCTATACCGCCGTGGAAGTGCGCAGAAATTAGCAGCTTGAAATTCTAAAAACCCTACTGGTTTGAAACAGCATCGTAAAATTTCGGCGGCGCGCCCAGGCGGCGCATGGTCTCGTCGCCAGCAAGTCCGATCAGCAGTCCGGTGGCAAGTCCGGACAGTAAGAGCACGGGAAGATAATAGACGATCTTCACATTCTCCACCAGAACCGCCGCCACACAGATCTGCGCGATGTTGTGGGACACACCCCCGGCGGTGCTGACGCCGTAGACGGTAAACCTTCCGTACCGCTTTGCCAGACACATCACCGCAAGGCTGAAAAAACCGCCGGCCAGAGAAAACGCGATGCTGAACAGATTCCCAAACAGGAACCCTACGACAGAAATCCGCACCAGCTGTATCACCGCCGCGTCGCCGGGACCGAAATAATACAAGGCCAGGACTACCGCCAGATTGGCCAGTCCCAGCTTCATTCCCGGCACAAAAAAGAGTACGGGGATCAGAGATTCCACATACCCAAGAAGGATCGCTCCCCCCGAGAATACTCCAAGCATTGCCGCTCTTTTTCCAATACTCTGCATATTGTCTCCTTTTATGGCGCACTGGCTGCGCCAATAATGGCAGATTTGGAAGTTTACTTCCAAACTTACCTCTTTCATAATGTACTGACCGCGCCGAAAATGGCAGATCTGGAAGTTTTCGCAACAGTTCAGCCTGCCGCTATCCCGCCAGAGCGTGTTTTCCCACAGAATGCACGAAACTCCCAAGGCTTGCAGCGCGAAACTGTGTGAAATAAACTTGTTTCCTCTGTAGCCTATATTCAGGACACGATCGTATCTACTTCGCCATCCTCTCCGCCGAGCACCGTCAGCGTGACGCGGTTGGGCAGGCACACGACCGTTTCATTGGCCCGGCTGATATGGGTGTGACGGACACAGAGCTGATCGGGACAGTCGGCCCATTCCATCCACGCGGCGCCGTCCTCGATCCGGCAGCGGTTGCCGCCGCCAATGTCAATGGTCTGATCCTTATCTAACTGGTAGGTTCCAAACACTTCCCCGTCCACAGTGATCTGCAGACTGGCTCCCTGGCCCGTCCAGGTCAGCTCCAAAAGAAATCCTGCCAACGCTGCCGCCAGCACAAGGATCACCAAGGCCATATCCCATCGGTTCAACCGTCTCTCTCTGTGCTTCATGCCCTTTCTCCCGTTCTTCAACAATATTGCCGTCCTATATAACCGGTAACCATTCAGCTGGCTGAAATGTTCCGGCTTATTTTCCTGTCCCCATGATGTCAAAGTTAAAAGCCGGAGTCCATCCGCAGGCTCCGGTCCACGATCTTGCATCTTTCCATTATTCCACATAACGGATCTCTACATTCTCGAATCTGGCGGCCAGCTCCTTTCCGGCCTCCTCTCCAATCAACAGACAGGAGGTGCTCAGAGCGTCTCCAAGCAGAGAGCTGTCGCTGATGACCGTCACCTGCGCCGCCTCCACATCTTTGGGATAACCGCTGGACGGGTCCAGCAGATGGTGATACAATACGCCGTCCTTCTCAAAGCTCCGCTCATAGGTTCCCGAAGAAACCACAGACCGGTCAGTCAGCTCCATCACCTGGGAAACCTCTCCCCGCTCTCCGTGAGGATCCTGGATCCCGATCTTCCAGGGCGTTCCGTCCGGCTTTGCCCCCACGGCCATCACATTGCCCCCAAGATTGATCAGCGCGCTGTCCGCGCCGTTTTCCAGAAAATATTCCCTCAGCTGGTCCGCGGCAAATCCTTTGGCCAGCGCACCCAGGTCGATCTGGGTATCCTCCCGCGCGAAGCGCAGCACATTTCCTTCCAGCGTCAGTGTCCCGGCGTCCACCTTTTCCACCGCCTTCGCCAGCGCCTCCGGGTCCGGCAGCTGCGGATCGTCACTCTTAAAATCCCACAGCTCCAGCACCGGAGCGATGGTGATATCAAACATTCCACCGGTCCACTGGTAAAACTGCAGGCCCATCTCCACCACTGTGCGCAGATCCTCGGAGAGGGTCACCTCCTGGGAAGCGCGGTGATTGACCTGATACAGCTCGCTGTCTTTCCTGGTCCTGCTGAAGGTCTCCTCGATGTGCTGGCAGAGGTCAAAGGCCCCGTCCAGAAGCTGTTCCTGCTCCTTGGGCAAAGAAATCTGGACCACCGTATCAAAATAAAAGCCTTCCCTCGAGACCGTTTCCCGGGTTTTGCCCGTGCATCCCGTCATCATTGACAGGATGCACAGAAAAACCGCTGTGAGATAAAATCTTCTCATCGTTGGATCGTTCCCCTCGGGCAGACTTCCATACATGTTCCGCAGTTGGTACATTTTTCATAATCAATATGCGCCACGCCGTTCTCCACATGGATCGCGTCCGACGGGCAGTTTTTCTCACATTTCTTACAGCCGATACAGCCGAGGTCGCAGGCCTCCATGACCGCCTTACCCTTATCTTGGGAGCTGCAGGCCACATGGTAATCCGCGCCGGCATAAGGCACCAGCTCGATCAGATGCTTCGGACATACGTTGACGCAGGCGCCGCAGGCCTTGCAGGCTTCCTTGTCCACAACGGCGACGCCGTTTACAATGTGGATCGCGTCAAACGCACACGCCTTCACACAGGAGCCGTAACCCATACAGCCGTAGCTGCACTTCTTGGGACCGCCGCCGGGCACGAACGGTACCATCGTACAGTCCTCCACGCCGGTGTAATCATAATTGGATTTGGATTTCTCGCAGTCGCCGCCGCATTTTACATAAGCGGTCATACGCGCCGTATCGCCGACCTCCTGGCCCATGATCGCGCCGATGGCCTTAGCGCAGGCAGCGCCGCCTACCGGACAGACCGTCACCGGAGCCTCGCCCTTTACCACAGCCGCAGCCGCTCCGTCACATCCCGGATATCCGCAGCCGCCGCAGTTATTTCCCGGGAGCGCTTCTCGCACGCGCGTCTCCCGCTCGTCTACCTCTACCGCAAATTTCTTTCCGGCCAGGCCCAGCAAAAGTCCAATGATCAGACCTGCACCGCCTACCACCAGAACAGAAATCAGTACAACCTGTATACTCATCTCGCCGCTCCTTTCCTAGATGATCCCGGCAAACCCTGTGAACGCAATGGACATCAGCATGGCCGTCAGAAGCACGATCGGCATTCCCTGAAACGCTTTCGGTACGTTGTTGTACTCCATTTTTTCACGAAGACCCGCCATCAGGACGATCGCGATCGTAAAGCCGACCGCCGTCGCAAATCCGTTGACCACGCCCTCCAGGACATTGTAGCCGTCCTGAACGTTGCTGATGGCAACACCCAGCACCGCGCAGTTTGTGGTGATCAGAGGAAGATACACGCCCAGCGCCTGGTACAGCGGCGGCAGCACCTTCTTCATGAACATCTCAACCAGCTGCACCAGCGCGGCGATGACAAGGATAAACACGATCGTCTGCAGAAATTCCATTCCCGACGGCACCAGGACAAACTGATAGATCAGGCTGGTGATCAGGGAAGAGATCGTAAGTACGAAGATCACGGCGCCGCCCATTCCGGCCGCCGTATCGATCTTCTTGGATACGCCAAGGAACGGACAAAGGCCCAGAAACTGGCTCAGCACCACGTTGTTTACGATCGCGGAACCGATCGCTATCATCAGTAATTCTTTCATTCCGTCCCCTCCTTATAATTTCTTTCCGCTGCAGGCAGTATTTCCGCAGGAACCGCAGCCCTGGCCGCAGGAAGACTCCGGCACCGGCTGGCCCTTGGCCGCTTTTCTGCCCTTCACATAATTCTGTACCGCAACCAGCAGCGCCAGCACAAAGAACGCGCCCGGGGCCATAATAAAGATGGTCACCGGCTCATAAGATTCCGGAAGGATCTGGAAACCAAACAGCTGGCCGGCTCCGATCAGCTCGCGGACTGCTCCGATACAGGTCAGGCCGATGGTAAATCCAAGGCCCATGCCCAGTCCGTCGAACAGCGACGGAATCACCGGGTTCTTTCCCGCGAAGGCCTCCGCGCGGCCCAGGATGATACAGTTTACTACGATCAGCGGAATATAAATGCCCAGAGAATCATACAAACTGGGGATGTATCCCTGCAGCAGCAGCTGCACGATCGTTACAAAGGAAGCGACAACGCCGATATAGGCCGGCATACGCACGCCGTCCGGAATCATCTTCCGGAGCATGGAGATCATCATGTTGGACAGTGTCAGGATCACCAGCGTCGTCAGACCCATGCCGATTCCATTGGTGGCGGAGGTGGTGACTGCCAGTGTGGGACACATACCGATCATCATGACGAAGGTAGGATTTTCTTTTATGATACCATTATATAACCGTTCTGCCGGTGAGTTTGCTTTCATCCGCCGATCCCTCCTTCACTCAGAATCTGAAATACGCAAAGTCCTGCGTTGACGCCGTTGGTCACCGCGTTGGTGGTGATCGTCGCGCCGCTCAGAGCGTCGATCTCGCCCTCTGCCGCTGCTCCCGTCTTGGAATAGGAAAACTCGGAAACGTTCTGATCCTTAAACTGGGATTTAAACGCATCGGTGTTGGCGTTCATACCAAGGCCCGCCGTTTCCTCGATGCTCAGGAACGAAATCCCGTAGGTTGTTCCGTCGGCTCCCACGCCCATGGAAAACTGGATATCTCCGCCATACCCCTCAGAGGAGGTGACGGTGATCACATAACCTGCCGCCGCTCCCGAAGCGTCCAGCGCCTGATACACCTCGTCGATAGTCTGAGCCGTATAGCCGGCCTCATCCAGAGCGCTGCGGAAGGTTTCCGCCTCGCCGGAAATGTCTACACTTTCAAAGGAATCCGCTTCCGGAAATACTTCCTCGCAGGCTTCCTGCTTTGCTTTCAGCTCCTGCTGCGCGATGGGCTCTTTCGTCACCTCATAAACCACGCCCAGCAGCAGGCCGATTACCACGGTAATGGCGGTAAGAGCCAGTGCGTCCTTTAAAATCTTATTCATGACTTCTTACCTCCTTTCTGCTTAACGATCCCGAATCCGCCCGGCAGCGTCAGACGCTCGATGATCGGAACGAGAAGGTTGGAGAAAATGATCGCGTAGGAAACGCCCTCCGCGGAACCTCCGAAAATACGGAACAGTCCGGTGAGCAGGCCGAGGATCACGCCGTACACATACTGTCCTTTCACCGTAACCGGCCGCGTCACATAGTCTGTGGCCATAAACCACGCGCCCAGCATCAGACCGCCGCCGCAAAGTTCTGCAGCCACATAACCAAGATCAAAGCCATGGCCGCCGAACAGAAGGGCGAACACTGCGAAGGTGCCAAGGTAAGTCAGCGGGATCTTCAGATCGATCACCTTCATCACAACCAGGAAAATACCGCCGATCAGAAGCAGAAGCGCGGATGTCTCGCCGATGGTTCCGCGGGTGGTTCCAAGAAACATGCTCAGAAGATCGTAGGAACCGCCGCTTTTGATCTCCGCCAGGGGAGTCGCGCCGGAAACCGTGTCCACCAGCTTCGCTGTCACGGAATCACTGGTACTGAAATCCGTCATGCGGGCCGCGAAGGAGATCATCAGGAAGCATCTTCCCGCCAGCGCCGGGTTCATAATATTCTGGCCCAGGCCGCCGAACAGCTGCTTTACCACAAGGATCGCGAACACGCCGCCCAGCACAGGCATCCACCAAGGAGCGCCGGAAGGCAGGTTCAGCGCCAGCAGAAGTCCTGTCACCATGGCGCTGCCATCGTGGATCGTCACCGGCTTTTTCATCAGCCGCTCATAAATATACTCCGTCGCCACACAAGTGATCACCGAGCAGAGGATCAGGACCAGCGCAGGGATCCCAAACAGATAAATACCCATGCAGGTGGCCGGCAGAAGCGCCAGCAGCACCAAATACATGATCCGGTCTGTCGTTATCTTTGAACGGATGTGCGGGGAAGAAGAAACATGTAACATATCGCTCATCATTCACCCTCCTTAACCTTTCTTTCTCTTCGCGAGCAGAATCTTTCGCATGGAACTGATGGTCTGGGTCAGCTGGCGTTTTGCCGGACAGACAAAACTGCAGCAGCCGCACTCGCAGCACTCCATTCCATGGTAAGCCAGGAACTTCTCCTCGTCGCCGTGCTCCGCAAACTCGGAAAGGCGTACCGGAAGAATCTGGCCGGGACAGACGCTCACGCATCTTCCGCAGTTGATACATGCGGTGGGCGTGTACTTCGCCACCTCGTCCTCTTTCATGGCCAGGATCGCGGAGGAGGTTTTGATCACGGGAACATTCAGGGTAAACAGCGCTTTTCCCATCATCGGGCCGCCGGAGATGATCTTTTCCGGCTCTGTGGAAAATCCGCCGGCCGCGTCGGCCACTTCCTGATGAAGCATTCCCAGCGGAACCAGGAAGTTTCTCGGCTCCTTCACCGCGTCGCCGGTCACTGTCATGATACGCTCCATCAAAGGCTTGCCTTTCAGCGCCGCCTGAGCCACCGCCACCACCGTGTCCACGTTGTCCACGATACAGCCCGCGTCCGCCGGCAGCAGGGAGGAATTGATCTTTCTTCCGGTCACGGCGAAGATCAGCATACGCTCCGCGCCCTGGGGGTACTTGGTCTTCAGCGTCTTGACCTCAATGCGGCTGTCGCCTTTGGCAGCCTCCTCCATCACCCGGATACAGTCCGGCTTGTTGTCCTCGATACAGATACATCCCTTCGCCTTGGGGAAGATCTTCAGGATCACCTGCAGTCCCGCCACAAGCTTTTCCGGCTCCTCCAGCATACGCCGGTAATCGCTGGTCAGGTACGGCTCGCACTCCGCGCCGTTTACCAGTATGTAGTCGATGGCCTCCGGATTTTTCGGCGCCAGTTTCACATGGGTGGGAAAGCCCGCGCCTCCCATACCTACGATTCCTGCCGCTGTGATCCGCTTGAGGATCTCTTCTTTGGACAGGCTGTCCAAAGACGCCTCCTGATAGGTCACCTCTTCCATCTGCCCGTCGTTTTCCACAACGATGCAGTCCGCCAGGTTGCCGCCCGGCATCCGCATTTTTTCGATTCCCTTCACGGTTCCCGACACGGTCGCGTGAACCGGCGCGGACACAAATCCGCCTGCCTCGGCGATCATCTGACCACGGCAGACATGATCCCCTTTGGAAACCACCGGTTTCGCCGGCGCGCCGATGTGCTGCGACATGGAATAGTACAGCTTCGGTCCCGCCTGAATGGCTGTGATCGGTTGTTCCTTGGACATTGCCTTTCCGTCATCGGGATGGATTCCGCCCCGGAATGTCAAAAGTCCCATACTCAAAGCCCTCCTTCTTTTTTCCTGCGGCCGTACTGGAGTGTGTTTGAAAATGCGTTCCCGCAAATTTCAAACACACTCCAGTACGGCCATGTTTCTTCCAATGGAACAGTCAGAAAACGTAACAGTTCAGCCTTGCTGAACTATTACACGCTTCGCGATGCACAGAAACTGCATTTCATGCAGTTTCGCGCTGCAGGCCTCGGGATTTTCGCACATTCTGTGCGAAAACACCTCGCGGGATAAT
>JAGHIA010000061.1 GCA_017887445.1 Fusicatenibacter sp. | reverse complement strand
GCCTGCCACTATTCCGCGAGGTGTTTTCGCGCAGAATGCGCGAAAATCCCGAGGCCTGCAGCGCGAAACTGCATGAAATGCAGTTTCTGTGCATCGCGAAGCGTGTAATAGTTCAGCAACGCTGAACGGTTACCGTTCGGTTTGTCAAAAGCAATTTTTTTTCTTGCTTTTTGCGGGCAAGTGTGGTATGGTTAAAATACATTTTACGATTTGTTGCCGTCAGGCATTCTTTAGCCGGAGTTTCCCGGCATTTTACCAGAATATCAAAGTAGTAAGGAAATATCGAAGGATCATGGCATTTTCCGGTGTGGGACAATTGCCGGAAGTATGCGGCGGTCTGGCGAACCGGACCGTTACGAAAATCTCTAAGCGTTTCAAAAATAGCCGGACTTGGAGGCTATTCCACCGGATTTCCCGGTAAGAAATCAGAATTTTAAGAGTATGAAAAGTAAATCAAAGAAATTATGTGCGCCAACCGGCAAAGGAAAAGGAAAACACCGGCGAGCCAGAACAAGGAAGCTTTTCTGCTTACTGGCCGTTGTTTTGCTGATCCTGCTGTTAGGCGGAGTATGTGCAGAGCGATTCCGTCTGTATGTGGTCCTGTCCGGCTCCATGGAGCCGGCGCTGAACGTAGGCAGCGTGGTTGCTGTGGACCGGAAAAGGACGAATCCGGAACCTGGAGAGATCCTCACATTTCAAAGGGATGGGAGAAATGTCACCCACAGGGTAGAAGAAAAAACCAGCGGAGGCTATATCACCAGAGGCGACGCAAATCAGGAAGCAGACCAGGGAATCGTGAGACCCGGTGAGGTGGTGGGAACCGTTGTTTTCCAGTTTCCTTATATCGGGTATGGCGTGGTCTGGCTGCAGGAATACAGGGAGTATCTGGCAGGCATATGTTTTGCGCTTCTGCTGTTTCTTCTGCTGCTGCCGGAAAAAAGTACCCGTGGAAAATCTGCACACCTCAGAACAGACGCGGCTGTAAAGAAAACGGCCGTACACCAAAAAAGAAAGGACCTTCACGAAAGAAGGAAAGGATAAACATATGAGAAAAAAGAAAGCGGCAGCTCTGATCGGAGCAGGAATACTGAGTTTTGTACTGGCTATGGGCGGTACAGTGGCTTACCTTACAGATAAAGATGAGATTACCAATCAGTTCACGGTAGGACGGGTGGAAATTGAAGGCAAAGAACCCAATTATACGCCGGATCCAGGCGGAAAAACAGAGAATCTCGTACCGTCGGAAGTGATTCCAAAGGATCCGCAGATCACAAATACAGGGAAGAACGACGCGTATGTTTATATGGATGTGTCCATTCCCATCGCGAAAGTGATTACTGTGGATGCCGCCGGAAACCGCCAGAACGGCGGAGCTGCCAAGGAAACAGAACTGTTTGTCATGAACGGGGTTTCCGGCAAATGGACGCTCATGTACAAGAAACGTGTGGACAGCAGCATGGTCTACACCTACAGCTATAACGAAATCCTCGCGCCTGAAAAGACGACGGCTCCGTTGTTCCAGAGCGTAACCTTCGCCAATGTGGTGGAAGGGCAGCTGGAGGAAAAACAGCTGGACATTCCGGTGAATTTTTATGCGATCCAGTCGCTGAATACCGGCGAAGGGAGCAGCGTCGTCCAGCAGGCGGCGGACGCATGGCTCAAATATATGAATCAGAATGCCGGTCAGGACGGCGAAGTGACGGCTCCGCTGTCAGAAAGCCAGAATGGAATACTTACCGGGAATGGACAGGAGGATACAGATGCAGACACAGAACAGAAGGAGCAGGATACTGCAGACGCAGGACAGAAGGAGCAGGATACTGCAGCTGCAGGAGAAGGAGAACAGGATGCTGCAGACGCGGGACAGAAGGACCAGAACGCGGCAGCTGCAGGAGAAGGAGAACAGGATGCTGCAGACGCAGGACAGGAGGACCAGAACGCAGCGGCTGCAAAGCAGGAGAACAAAAATACCGCAGCGGTGGGGCAGGTGAATCCGGATGAGGAAACGGAATAGAAAAGCAGGTGCGTATCCGGGAAAGCGTCTGATGTCCCGTCTGCTGCGCCAAAAAAGGCAAGCGGGTAAAACCATTGCCTGCCGCGGCAGATTGGGGAATGGGGAAAAAGGCGCAGGTCTGTCTGTAAAAGTGCGGACCTGCCGGAAAGGCGGTAGAAACATGAAAAGATTCCGGAACAGAAAGAGACAGCTTATGATGATCGTTGCTGTGTGTTCCGTACTCATGCTGGCTTCGGCCGGGTGGTTCGCCGGTACGTCCGCCTATCTGACGGCTCATTTGGAAATCCTGAACCGTTTGACCGTGGGATGGAATGACACGGTCACGGAGGAGGAGTTTCCGACACCGACGCCGGTCCCTCCCGGGGAAAGCGTTGTCAAAAAAGTGCGGATCAAAAATACAGGTCCCGTCCCCTGCTATATCCGTGCGTCTTTGCTCGTAAGCGAAGGAACCGTTACTCTGGAAGGGATGGATACGGAACACTGGGCAGATGGTAAGGACGGGTACTATTATTACAAGGATGTGGTGCAGCCTGGCGGCAGTACAGAAGAGCTTTTTACAGCGGTCAGCGTCGGCCAGGTGCCTGTGGGCGATACGGTGACGGTTACGGTCTACGAGGAATCCGTGCAGGCGTTTCATGGGTCCGGGGCGTATAAAACATACAAAGAGGCGTGGGAACATTACCTGGGAGGTGAAGCATGAGAGGAAAAAAGTGGATCGCTGTGGGAAGCCTGTGCATGCTCCTTTTTTCGGCACAGGGCACCTATGCGTGGTATCAAAGCAGTGTTTCCGTGCAGAATCATATCCGCACCGGGGATGTCAATATCGGCATTCAGGAATACGAGGAGGACGCAGGAAGAGAGGTTCTCTGTTCCGGAACAGAAGGCCGGACCGTCCTTCCGTCTCAGCGCATTTCCAAAATTCCGAGGATCACCAATTATGCGGAACCCTGTTATGTGCGGGTAAAAGTCAGCGGAAAAAGTATGGATGAAGATGATATCTTTGGAATGCCTGAAGCATGGATCGCGGCAGGCGGCTATTATTACTGGCCCGAGCCGCTGGACACCGGAGCATCGGTGGACGTGTTCCGCGCAGTGACGATCCCGTCCTGGTGGACGGAGAACGCTTCCGGACAGACGGTCGGACTTACCGTCACCGCGGAGGCGGTCCAGTCCGCTCATTTTACCCCTGATTTCCAGTCGGAGGATCCCTGGGGCGGACAAAAGATCGAGTTGTGCGTCCATGAGCAGGACGGCGCCGTGCAGCAGGTGGAAAAAGTATATCAGAGTATGTCTGTGGTTTATGAAGGAGCGGCAAGAAACCTGGTGGCCGTGCCGGAGGACTTTTTTTCCAATCTTGGAACGGCAATGCCGGGGGATACTCTGGGGGACAGCGTTTCTGTCCGCAATACAACGGAAACGGAGGCGGAATTCTTTTTCCGCACAGAGGTACCGGCAGAGCTGACCGACGAGGAAAGAGATCTGATGGAGCAGTTTTCACTGGAGATCACCCAGGAAGGCAGACTGGTGTATTCCGGCGGTCTTGACGGGAAGGAGCTGGAAGGCGCCTGGGTGAGCCTGGGCGTCTATCAGCCGGGAGAGGAAGGAGAGATCCACTTTACCTTACAGCTTCCGTCAGAACTGAAAAATGTCTATGCGCAAAGAGAAACCTTTGTCAACTGGATGTTTTCTGTTCAGGGAGAGGAGCCGGTTACGGAAACCGGGGGACCGGTGATCCAACAGCTGGCGGCTCCGAAAACAGGTCTGAAGGATCCGGCGGTTTCCGTTCCGCTTCTGCTGGCGGCCATATCCGGTATCAGCACATGGATTCTGTGCAGAAGGGAGAAATGTCATGGGATGGAAAAATAAGGAAGCCGCATTGCTTGCGGTATTCTGTATGCTTGGGGCAGGCATCGCTTCGGTAAAGCCTGTGAAAGCAGCCGCAGGCTATACAGATATTGGAACCGCGCCAAATACTTATGTGGTGCAAAAGGGACATGAGGTAGACGGAGATTATATTTTTACTCCCAGGGTGAACAGCGAAACCCGGATGGTGTTCCATGGCGCGTGGGACAATACCTGGTGTTCCAGGGGACAGGCCAACGTGGGCGTTGTCACTCATTACTGGCCCAAGGCGGATGTTTCCAGCTGGAGCAATACAAAAAGCGCCATACTGACAGATGAGAAAAAAGGGCAGCTTTCGATTGATTTTATCAATGTGGGAGAGTACATCGGCGAGCAGATCAATATGAAACTGACGCTTAAAGACTGGTCATACTATGACAATCTTCCGTATCAGGACTATGCCAATGCCATTGTAACGACAGGATACGGCGACGGCTACCCGGCGGTGAATACCACATGCCTGAAATACATTACAGTGGAATTCGGCTACTATAAAACAAATGGAGAAAGAATATCCATCAAAGGTCATTACACAATGAACGACCTTGACTGGGCGCAGGGCTTTCAGGTGATTGAAAACGGAAATACCGTAGGACTTTACTGTACGCCGGATGCGGCGGCGAGGATGGGATATGATGCGTCAAGCGGCATCATATGGTCTGAAAATCTTGGGACCACGCCGGATCAGACGGATGGGTGGGTCACATATCTGTTTGACGGAAACCGTGTTACAATGCGGTTTTGGGACGGCGCGTCGAATCCCAAGACCAGACAGTATCAAAATGGAGCCACGGACGTATCAAAATGGCCTGCGCTGCCGGAGGATATCAAGACAAATATGTTCCGGTACTATCAGGGAGCAAGCCGTACCTGGGTATCGCAATCCCTGCTCACCACATGGAACAGCGCAGAGTTTGGATATTTTGCGGAAGCAGCCATTGCATTCAGTCAAAAAGCCAATGTTATTGTTGAAAAGAAAGACGCCCAGACAGGGGAGGCGCTCAAGGATGCGGTTTTCACATGTTATGAATGGACAGGCAGCGGCTGGAAAAATATAGGGAATCTTACCTGGCTGCAGGACCAGAACAGGTATAGGAAAACCGGCCTGGAACGTAATGCAACAAATCAGGGCAAATTCAAAGTGGTTGAGACAAAGAACCCGTCCGGCTATACAGGCACATGGGAAAAGGAGTTCACCATAACAGAAGAAGGAACAGTTACCCTGGTATATGATGTGACCAATACCCGTCAAAAAGGAACGATCATCCTTGGGAAAAGTGACGCCGAAAACGGAGCGGCCATAAACGGAGCAACCTTCCAGGTGATAGCCAAAACTGATATCACCACAGCCGGAGGCACTGTGCTGGTAAAAGCCGGAACAGTGGTGGATACCGTAACAGTAAACAACGGGACAGCCAGGACCAAAGAGCTGGAGCTTGGTGTTTACACCGTAAAAGAGACTGCCGCTGCCCCGGGATATGTACTTAGCGGTCAGAGCAAGGAGGTGACGCTTGACGGCACACAGACAGAGACGACGGTAGCGTTTAAAAACACGCCAAACAAAGTGACCCTGCAGAAGACCAGCAAAAACGACGGAACTGTTCTGGAAGGCGTGGAATTTAAGATCTGGCTGAAATCCGACGGGGAAGAGAAAGCAAAAAGCTATACGACTGACAAAAACGGAAAGATCACAGTGCAAAGGCGCCCGGCGGGAATATACTGCTACCGTGAGAGTAAGGCTTTGGATGGCTACATTCCTGACAACGAAATCCGTGAGTTTACTGTAGGAAACGACGGGAAGATCGATGGGAAAGCAGCTGCAGCATTTACAGTAGAAAATGACTATATTAAACTGGATCTTGCAAAAGTGGACGCTTCCACCGGCGCGTATGTGGCCGGAGCAAAGATGGCGTTGTATCATAAAGAAGATAAAGTCGCCTCCTGGACATCGGGAAATTCGGCACATCGGATAGAGAAAATTGCCCCGGGAGAGTATAAGCTTGTGGAGGAGCAGGCGCCCAATGGATATCAGCTGGCGGAACCGGTAGAATTTACCGTCGAAAAGAAAGCCGGAGTGCAGACAGTTTCCATGAAAAATCTGAGATATACAGACCTGACGGTAGTGAAGAAGATCAAAGCGGAGGAAATTACCTGGGCACACGGGAATCCCACGTTTCTGTTTCAGGTGGAAGGGACGGATCTGTTTGGGGTTCCGCACAAGTATCAGAGGTCTGTAACGTTTACAGAGGAGTATGTGGAAGCGCATACAGATGGCAAAGGTTATGTGGAAGCGCCGGTTGTTTTTCAGAACATACCAATGGGAAACGGATATCGGATATCCGAACAGAAGGTGCTGCGTTATGGTCTGCTGGCAGTGACAGGCACGGACAATGTTTCCATTAAGAAGCTGGCGGAGCCGGAGTATGGACTTGCTCCGGATGAGATATTCAGCGTGTCCGCGGATCTGGAAAAAAGACCGGTCAATACTGTGGTCACGTTTGAAAACAAAAAATACAGATGGGACGACTATGGACACAACAGCGCTGTGGAAAATATTATTCCTGTTGAGAAAAAGTAAGTGTTTCGCGTAGCGGAACCATTACGAGAAATGGTATCGGGTTAAAAAAAGTAGGTGAGAGCAGAAATTTGAGAAAAGCCATGCTCGGTCTGCTGACAGGTCTGCTGTTGCTGGTGATCTGCAAGCTGCCGGATATTTTGAGAAATCATCAGGCACATCAGGAGCAGCTTGACCTGATCAGCACATATGTATATGAGCCTGAGGATCCGGCCAGAGAAGAACAGCAGGAACCTGCGTCAGCACCGGCCACAGAAACTGCAAAGACACCGCTGGACCGCATCTGTGACTTTGCCGGACTGAAAAAAATAAATCCTGAGATCATCGGATGGATTTATGTACCGGGCACACAGATAGATGCTCCGATCTGCAAAGGATCGGACGACAACTTCTATCTGACCCACAGTTTCCAAAAAAGCAGCAGCGTTTCCGGCGCGATCTTTGTTCCAAAGGAAACCTCGGAATCCCTTGGGGATGCCCATACGATCATCTATGGCCATAATATGCGTTCCGGCCAGATGTTTGGAGAACTTTCCAATTACGCAGAGCGGGATTTTTGGGAACAGTATCCCTATGTTTATATTTATACTCCTGAGCAGTCCGTTGTGTGTACGATCTACGCGGCGTACAGGACGAAATATGACAGTGAAGTATATACCGTCGGATATCAGACTGGTACGGAAAGCTACTGTCAATGGGTGGAACAAACGCTGGCACGGCCGTTGTATGACAGTGGGGTTGTCCCCGATGGCCAGGAACAGATTTTTACTTTGTCCACCTGTGCGGATTCCGGCTCCGCGCTGGACAGATTTGTAGTTCAGTGTGTGGTGACCGGCAGAAAAAGCAATTGCCCTGTCAAAGCGTCCGTGGTAGAATGACTGTAAGTTCCCCGCAGCGCGGGGAGTGCAGCCAAAATATGCCTGGGAAAACATATTTATGTTTGCCCGGGCGAGCGAAAGGAATGGGTTTTAACATGCAGGAACAGTATCTGTGGATGTTTATCTGCGGAATCGTGGCGATTTTGCTGGCGGTGTCCGCTGTGCGGGAAAGGACAGGAAGGAAAAGGCGTCAGGTGGAAGCGCTGCGCAATAGCTGGGGGCAGATACCGGAACAGGAATATACCTCGGAAGAACTGAAAAGTATTTCCCACTATGTGCGAAACCATCAAAACGGGCGGTTTATGATCGACGATATTACCTGGAACGATCTGGATATGGAGCGGATATTTATGCTGCTGAATCATACCTGTTCGTCCTGTGGGGAGGAATATCTTTACGCGATGCTCCGGCTCCCGGAATTTCAAAGCGAAATCCTGGACGAGAGGGAACGGCTGATCGAGTTCTTTCGGCAGCATCCGTCAGAGCGTGAAACGGTGCAGAAGGGACTCCTTCAGGTAGGGAAGATCCATGGATTGTCCATCTCCGATTATATCCTGGCGCTTTCCGAAATCCCGATCCGCAGCAGAGCAAGGTATTTCTTCTGTTTTCTGCTGGCGATAGCGAGTGTCATATGTCTTATCGTGAAGCCGGCGGCTGGCGTAGGATTGCTTGTGGCTGCAGTGATCATCAATATTTCCGTACACACGATGGAGAGCAATAAGATTGAAGTGTATCTGAAATGTCTGAGGTGCCTGATCCGTGTGCTTCATGCGTCGGAGAAGCTGGGAAAAGAAAAAATCCCGGAGCTGAACCAATATCTGGAGCGGCTGAAAAGCAATGAGAAAAAGCTTCACGGGGTAAGAAAAAAATCCGTTACCCTGGTGTCGGCAAAAGCAGTAGAGGGGGATATTATGAGTGTGCTATACTCCTATATCAATTCCTTCTTCATGCTTGATTTTATCCAGTTCTATTCAATTTTGAAAATTCTGAGGGAAAGCCAGGAGGAGCTGGAGGTTCTGACTGCCGGTCTTGGAATGCTAGATGCGATGATTGCCGTAGCCTCTTACCGGGAATACCTTCCCTATTACTGTGTTCCGCGGTTCGCGGATGAAAAACATGCGGCATTTATGGACGTGGAAAATCTGTACCACCCGTTGATCGCCAATCCGGTGGCCAACAGCATTCGCGCCGACGGCGGGATTCTGGTTACCGGCTCAAACGCGTCGGGAAAATCAACATTTTTGAAGAATGTCGCAATTAATATGATTCTGGCGCAGACCATTCATACCAGTCTGTCCAGCAGCTACCGGGCGACGATGTGCAAGGTCATGACTTCCATGGCGCTCCACGATGATCTACAAAGCGGCGAGAGCTATTATATTGTGGAGATCAAATCTCTGAAGCGGATTCTGGAAGAAACCGCAAAGGAAGTACCGGTTCTGTGTATTGTGGACGAGGTACTGCGGGGAACCAATACGATTGAGAGGATTTCCGCGTCGTCCCAGGTGCTGGCGCATCTGAGAAATCCCAAAGTAATCTGTTTTGCGGCGACGCATGATATAGAACTTTCCTATATGTTGGAACGTCTGTATACCAATTACCACTTTGAAGAGGAGATCACAGAGCATGATGTCCGGTTCAATTATCTTCTGAAGGAGGGAAGGGCAACCAGCCGCAATGCAATTGCACTGCTGGAGTTGGTGGGGTATGACCAGGAGATTGTCCGTGCGGCGCGGAACCTGGCACAACAGTTTGAGAGCACAGGAATCTGGGGAGAACTGTGAAAAAAACTCTGTAAAGGGCGTGAGAACAGGACGACTTAGTTAGATATTTAACATTTTTTGAAAAAAATAGCCGATTTTTATTGATTTAATTCATTTAATATGTATAATTAGTAGTAGGATAAACGGAGGCTTTCGTTTTCCGGCGAATGTAACGGAAACTGCAGAAGCGGGAACCGTTATAGACTAATTTTAAAGAAAAGAGGTTAATTACGAGATGGCAGAGATCAATTTAAGCAAGTATGGCATCACAGGCACCACAGAAATTGTGTACAATCCTTCTTATGAACTCTTATTCGAGGAAGAAACCAGACCGGAACTGGAAGGATATGAAAAAGGACAGGTCAGCGAGCTGGGCGCAGTAAACGTTATGACCGGTGAGTACACAGGACGTTATCCGAAAGACAAATTTATCGTAGTTGACGAGAACTCCAAAGACACCGTATGGTGGACCTCTGATGAGTACAAAAACGACAACCATCCGGCGACAGAGGAAGCATGGAACACCGTAAAAGACATCGCTCTGAAAGAGCTGTCCAACAAGAGACTGTTTGTAGTGGACGCTTTCTGCGGCGCGAACAAAGATACCCGCATGGCTATCCGCTTCATCGTAGAAGTTGCCTGGCAGGCGCACTTTGTAAAGAACATGTTCATCCAGCCGACCGATGAGGAACTGGAAAACTTCGAGCCTGACTTTATTGTTTACAACGCTTCCAAAGCAAAAGTTGAGAACTACAAAGAGCTGGGACTGAACTCCGAGACAGCAGTTATGTTCAATATCACCAGCCGCGAGCAGGTTATCGTTAATACATGGTACGGCGGAGAGATGAAGAAAGGTATGTTCTCCATGATGAACTACTATCTGCCGCTGAAGGGCATCGCTTCCATGCACTGCTCCGCAAACACAGATATGAACGGCGAGAACACCGCTATCTTCTTTGGACTTTCCGGAACAGGTAAGACCACACTGTCCACAGACCCGAAACGTCTTCTGATCGGTGACGACGAGCACGGCTGGGACGACAACGGAGTATTCAACTTCGAGGGCGGATGCTACGCGAAGGTTATCAACCTGGATAAAGATTCCGAGCCGGATATCTACAACGCGATCAAGAGAGACGCTCTGCTTGAGAACGTAACCGTAGCCGCTGACGGAAAGATTGACTTTGACGATAAGAGCGTAACCGAGAACACTCGTGTATCTTATCCGATCAATCATATTGAAAACATCGTTCGTCCGGTATCTTCCGCACCGGCTGCGAAAGAAGTAATCTTCCTGTCTGCAGACGCGTTTGGCGTTCTGCCGCCGGTATCTATCCTGACTCCGGAGCAGACACAGTACTACTTCCTGTCTGGATTTACAGCAAAACTGGCTGGTACCGAGCGTGGAATCACAGAGCCGACTCCGACCTTCTCCGCTTGCTTCGGACAGGCATTCCTGGAGCTGCATCCGACCAAATACGCTGAGGAACTGGTTAAGAAGATGGAGAAGAGCGGCGCGAAAGCATACCTGGTAAACACAGGATGGAACGGCACCGGAAAACGTATCTCCATTCGTGATACCCGCGGTATCATCGACGCGATCCTGAACGGAGATATCCTGAACGCTCCGACGAAGAAGATTCCGTACTTCAACATTGAAGTTCCGACCGAGCTTCCGGGCGTAGCTACAGAGATCCTTGATCCGCGCGATACTTACGCAGATGCTTCCGAGTGGGAGACAAAGGCAAAAGATCTGGCACAGAGATTCATCAACAACTTCAAGAAATATGAAGGAAATGAAGCTGGAAAAGCTCTGGTTGCAGCAGGTCCGCAGGTAGAAGAGTAAATCGAATCTGCCATCCGATGTGATGTAATGTAATAGAAAGGCCGCCGAACCGGTTATTCACTGGTTCGGCGGCCTTTCAAATATGTTTTAAGATGATGTTGCCGGGGTCAAAAGCTGGTGCCCGAAGATGGGGTGTGACAGTTCAGCCGGGTCTGTGCGGTGAATGCCGCAGACCTGGCTGAACTGTTACGATAGGTTTAGAAAAGCCAGAAAGCCATCCAATCCTTCCATGATGTCCCGGTACGTCTCCTCAAAATTTCCGGTATACCATGGATCGGCGATATCTCTGGGGCGGTCGGTGAAGTCAAGAAGATATTTTTTGTCGTCGAAGTAGTATACTGACTTAATATCATAGACAGGAAAATCCGCTCATTTCGGCTTAATCTCTTGAGTTTTTTTGTATTTCCAATCAGATATTCAAACAAACAGGCCGCCATGTTTCGAATAAGTAAATTATAGTATTCTTCTATACCGGGCTCTATATTTAACATAGAGTAGTCATCAATCATACAAAGGAAATGCTCTTTGGAATTCACTTCTCTTTGCAATTCAAAAAGAAGTGCAGTTTTCCCAATTCCTCTATTTCCTCTTACTATAATACTCCTATTACCCTCAAAACTGCTTTTTATTGAATCGTAATTATCTGCTTTAACAAATAGTTTATCCGAATACTCTTGCTCATTTTCTGCGGTGTATAAATTAAAAGGGTAATTTTCCAAACCCATATCTTTGATATATTCATTAAATCCTCTCTGATTCATACAATACCTCTTTCTTCTGTTCCTAAGAAATTCTTAATCATTTTCGTGCTCTTTGAATTGACAACAGCTTTTTTCAACCATTTCTAAAGTATAATTAAAATTTTTTACCTTTCACTTTCCATCAACTTTTTCAGTTCCTCTTTGCTAGGCAACACAGTTAAATACTTGCTTGCAAATATCTGATTATTATCTTTCGGCAAAGTCATCTCAACAACAGAATCATTCTTATTTTTACACAATAGGATTCCTATTGTCGGATTTTCATCTTCCAGTTTTACCTTACGGTCATAGTAGTTCACATACATCTGCATCTGTCCTATATCCTGATGCTTTAATCGACCAATTTTCAAATCAAAAAGAACAAAGCAACGCAACAGACGATTGAAGAATACCAAATCTACTCTATAATGCTCATCCTCAAATGTGAACCTTACCTGTCGCCCAACAAAAGTAAATCCTCGTCCTAATTCCAACAGAAACTCCTGTAAATGATCAATTATCTTAGTTTCCAAATCCGTTTCAGAATATTTTGCAAGTTCCGGTAAACCTGTAAACTCCAATACATACGGGTCTTTCAATAAATCTTCCGGCTTTTCAATTATTT
>JAGHIA010000060.1 GCA_017887445.1 Fusicatenibacter sp. | reverse complement strand
GCATGAACAGGGTGCCCCGGAGGGTGGCCAGGGCGGAGCCAAGGATACAGACCACCACCATACAGAACGAGAATTTATACTCTTTGAGCATATAGCCCAGCACCCGCCTCATCGCGCTCCGATGTTGGCTGGTGGTCATGGTGTTGTGGTGTGCATTCATGCGGGGACGCCCTCCTTTCCATTGGGAGCGGGCTGGTCAAAGTCGCCGCCGCCCTTGGTCTGCGCCTCATAAATCTCGCGGTAGATTGGATTGGTGTTCAAGAGGACCTCGTGGGTGTCAAAGCCATTGACCCTCCCGTTGTCCAGGACCAGGATCCGGTCGGCGGACTGTACGCTGGAGATCCGTTGGGCGATGATAAGCTTGGTGGTTCCCGGGATCCGTTTTGCGAAAGCAGCGCGGATGCTGGCGTCTGTGGCAGTGTCCACAGCGCTGGTGGAATCGTCCAGGATCAGTATCTTGGGCTTCTTCAGCAGGGCGCGGGCGATACAAAGCCGCTGTTTCTGACCGCCGGATACGTTGGAACCTCCGCGCTCGATCCTGGTATGGTAGCCGTCGGGCATACGGTCGATAAATTCATCGGCGCATGCCGCCTTGCAGGCTTCGATACATTCCTCTTCGCTGGCGTCGGGATTGCCCCAGCGAAGATTATCCAGGATCGTGCCGGAAAACAGGGTATTTTTCTGCAGCACGACGGACACCTGATTTCGCAGGACCTCTGTGTCGTAGTTCCGCACATCGATTCCGCCTACGCAGACAGAGCCTTCGTTCACGTCGTACAGGCGGCAGATTAGGTTGACGAGGCTGCTTTTGCCGGAGCCGGTGCCTCCGATCACGCCGATGGTCTCTCCGCTTCTGATATGAAGATCGATGTTGGAGAGAGCGTTTTTTCCGCTGCCGTGTTTGTAGGAAAAGTTTACATGGTTGAAGTCGATGCGTCCGTCCGCCACTGTGTCCACCGGCTGTTCAGGGTCGCGAAGATCTGCGGTTTCGTTGAGGACTTCGCTGATCCTTCGAATGCTGGCCAGGGACATGCTGATCATAACGATGATCATGGACAGCATCATCAGGCTCATCAGCAGCGTCATAATGTAGCTGAACAGACTGGTCAGGTTTCCGGTAGTCATAGAACCGCCGACGATATATTTCGCGCCGAACCAGGAAACGGAAATAATGCAGAAATAAGTGGCCACCATCATGGACGGGTTGTTGAAGGCCAGAAGTCCTTCAGCTTTGACGGAAAGCTTATAAAGGATTCTGGATGCTTTTGAGAATTTTTCGTTTTCGTAGTCCTCCCGCACAAAGGCTTTTACCACGCGGATGGCCGAAACGTTTTCCTGGACGCTGGCGTTCAGGTCGTCGTATCTGCGGAATACCTGGCTGAAGATTTTCAGGGTAAGGACCATGATCGTGCCGATAACGATGACGAGAAAAACCACGGCAATCAGGAACATGGAACTGAGACTGGGACTGATAAACAGGCACATGGCAAAGCTGAAAATAAAGTTCAGCGGCGCGCGCACCGCCACGCGGATGATGCTCATAAACGCGTTCTGTACGTTGGTGATATCCGTGGTCATACGGGTGACAAGGCCGGGCACGCTGAATTTGTCAATGTTGGAAAAGGAAAAGGTCTGGATGTTGGAGTAAATCGCTTCCCGCAGGTTGGCCGACAGGCCGGAGGACGCGACGGCGGCGTTTTTTCCGGCAAACGCGCCGAAAAACAGGCTGAAGAAAGCCATGACCACCATCAGCGCGCCGTAACGGTAGACTACGGGCAGGTTGCCGGCTTCCAGACCCTGGTCGATGATGATGGCGGTGACGAAGGGCATCAGGATTTCCATGATGACCTCCAAAGCGGTAAGGCCGATACAGAGAAAGGCGTTCCGCTTGTACTGTTTGAGCTGTTGTAAAACTTTTTTCACGGTTGAAAACCTCCTGAGTTTTATACGGTCTGTGCGGTACCCTACAGACGCTGTATAGGATGAATTGTCACAGATAGTTCGTAAGCTTACTATCTGTTCATGTAAAATTTTAGCGCGGATTTCGGGAAAAGGGAAATTCAAATATGTTATATGCTATAAAAGATTTTTATAGATGTTGTTTTCTTGAAGACAGTCCGGAAATGAAATATAATATAAGAAACTATTGAAAAAATCGTAATAGTCCAGCCTGTCACTGTCTCACAAGGTGTTTTCGCGCATTCTGCGCGAAAATCCAGAGGCTTGCAGCGCAAAACTGCATGAAATGCAGTTTCTGTGCATCGCGGAGCGTGTAATCGTTCAGCTAGGCTGAACTGTTACAAAAAATTGCAGCGGTTCGGATGTAATCGTTTGGCATAGCTGAACTTTTGCGAACGGTTACTTTTTCAGAAAGAACAGGAGAAGACGTTTATGAACACCACACAGCTGGAATGTTTCGTCACTGTGGCGGAGCATCTGAATTTTTCCAAAGCATCCCATGTGCTGAAGATTTCCCAGCCGGCCGTCAGCCACCAGATCCGTATGCTGGAGGAGGAGCTGGATGTGAAACTGTTCCGGAGAAGCAGCCGCAGTGTCTTGCTGACCCAGGAGGGATTTCAGTTTCTTCCGGACGCAAAGCTGATGCTGCGTACGGCATACTCCGCGAAGGAGCGTCTTAGCAGAAGGGAACAGTTTCTGATGCTGGAGATCGGGTGCCATAACTATATGGAACTGAACCTTCTGCCGCCGGTCCTGAAAAAACTGGCAGGGGAATTTCCTCTGCTCCATCCGTCCATTCATATTGTGCCGTTTCCGTCGTTGTTTGGTCTGCTGGATACCCATCAGGTTCACGCGGTGGTGGGCGCCGGAGACGCTCAGAAAAAGCTGTCTTTGTGTTACCGGGAGTTTGCGCGGGCGCCTGTGGTGTGTATCTGTGCGCCGGAGCATCCGCTGGCGCGGCACGAATCCCTGATCAGAGCACAGCTGACGGAGGAATACAATTTTATCGGCTGTTCGCCGGACCATGTGTCCAACTCTGTGTTTTCCATCCAGAGCAGCGTGCTTTCCGCTCTGCCGCCGGAAAAGCGGTTTCTTACGGAGAGTATAGAGAGCGCCATTGCCCTGGCGAAGGCACAGATCGGCTATACGCTGTATCCGGATTTTCCGCTGTCCAGGGAGCAGGGGCTTTGTTATGTTCCGGTTACGGACCTTCCAAACGTGTCGTTCGGCGTGTATTATCTGCCGGGGAACGAAGATCCGGCCCTTCGGAGGTTTGTGAAGCTGATGGTGGCTCACTCGTAGGCTTTTCGGAAATCGCCTGGGGTGGTGTTGAGGCGTTTCTGAAAAGCGGCGTAGAGTCTGCGTTCATTGTGATAGCCTACCAGATAGCTCAGCTCCGAGATGGACATATCCGGCTCGTTCAGCAGCAGCGACGCTGCTTTCCGTATGCGGATATAGTCCAGCAGGTAGGTAAAATTGTGTCCCGTGTATTTGTTGATCAGGGATGAGATATAGGAAGGGTGAAAAAACAACTCCTCGCTGATGGTCTGCAGCGAAATCTCCTTCATGTAGTTTCTTTGAATATATTCCCATATCTTTTTTAAGGACGGCGGCATGGCGTCTACGTCCGGTTCCCAGTTAAAAAATTCCAGATCCGGGAGAGGATGCAGGACGGATGTAAAGTCCTGGCCCGGAAGGGTCTCGTAGACCTTTCGCACGGCCTGCAGCAGGTCCTCCCGGTCCAGAGGTTTCAGCAGGTAGTCGGAGACGCCGAAGCGGATGGCCTGCTGGGCGTAGGAAAAATTGTCGTGCCCGGACAGGATGATGAAATGGCGGCACAGACGCTGATCGATCAGTTTTTTGATCAGCTCCAGTCCGGTGATGTCCGGCATGATGATATCTGTGATCACCAGATCGGGGCAGTAGTCCCGGCAAAGCATCAGCGCGGACGTGCCGTCCGGGCAGCCTTTGAGCTTGCAGGGCAGTTCCAGGTGTGTTTTCAGGATAGAAAGGATACCTTCACGAATCTGTGTTTCATCTTCCACTACAAGTATTTTCATTTGCGTCACACTCCGTTCGTTTGAGATATAAAGTCACAATAGTTCCCTGATGGCAGCCGCTGGAAATGTGGAGGCCGTATCCCGGGCCATAGCAGGCGGTCAGCCGGTTGTTGATGTTTCGAAGGCCCACATGGGAGGTGCTGACAAACGTCGGATCTGTCAGACTTTCCCGCAGAGCGCGCAGAGTTTCTTCCTGGATGCCAAGGCCGTTGTCGGTCACCTGAACCGCAATATCGCTTGCCGGTGCGCGTTCAGCACACGAGGTCACGGAGACAGTGATCTTTATTTGAGACGAAGCGTCCATGCCGTGCTTGATGGCGTTTTCCAGCAGAGGCTGCAGGATAAACCGCGGGCATTTCACATCTTCAATTTCCGTGTAGACGGAAATCTCTGCATTCAGTTTTTCCCCCATTCTTATTTTATGGATATTCAGGTAATTTCTGGCGTGGTTCAGTTCGTCGGCCAGGGAGGCCATGCCGGTGTCGTTGTTCAGATTATACCGCATAAATTTTCCCAGGGACGTTACCATATCCGCGGTCTGAAAATCCTGGTGCTGTTCGGCGGACATGTGGATATTCTCCAGGATATTGTACAGAAAATGCGGTTCGATCTGGGCCTGCAGCGCATAAAACTGGGCGTCCCGTTTTTCCAGTTCTGTGTGATAGATCTGGTAGAGAAGGTCATTGATGCGCTGGATCATCTGATTATAGGATTCCTCCAGTTTTCCGATCTCATCCTTTGTTCCGTCGCAGCACAGCGGTGTCAGATGGTCGGGCCGGGAATCGCTGATATGTGTCTGTAACCTTAAAATCCTTCGGGTGATGGAGGTAGTGATCCCATAGTAGATCAGAGACAGCAGACAGAAGATCAGCATGAGAAAAAACAAAAGCGTCGCTCCTTCATAGTGGGCCATAGAGGAGGAGCGGATTCCAAGCGTAATGGAAGCGTTCAGGAATGGTATGTCGATGGTTTCCGTCAGAGAGCCTCTGTCCAGTTGTTCCGCCGGGCTGTTTTTGGAATACTCCCAAACCTGCTCTTTTCGTTCCAGAATTCTGCTGTCGCCGGGAAAGGAAATCCAGAGCATGGATTCCAGAGGGTCAAAATTGTGCAGAAGCTGAGAAAGGTCGACAGTAATCTCCAGCGTTGCAAGTTTTGCGGCATAGTTTTGTGTATAAATATCCTGGTAATACGTCAGCACATCGGCCTGGTCCGGCGCTTTGTACCAGACGCCGCGGATCAGTGTCTGGATTTCGCGGGTCATATCGTCCGGGAGCGTGAAGGTTCCTTGGGAATCCAACTGTCCGTTCCAGTTCAGCTGATACTGGGAGGTACCGTGAAAGCGCATGCCAAGGATCGCCCCATCGGACACGGACAGATAAGAGATCAGCGGCTTAATGTCTCGGATATAATAGTATAATTCCTCGGAACTGCCGGAATAATCGCCCTTCAGGTAAGAGGTCAGCGTGGTATTGCTGGCGGCAAAGCGGGCGGCCTCCTGAATCTGGTTCATACGGTTGTTCAGGTTTTTGACAGAGGATTGAAGCACACCTTTTTCATTTTGGATATGCTGCTGCATCAGCGCTGTGTAGTTCAGATGATAGATCCAGAATTCCATGGTGAGGGATGGAATCAGGATGATCAGAAGATAACCCAGCAAAAGCTTGCGGGATAATTTCAGATCAAGAAATCTTCTCCTTGCAGCGAGAAACCAGTGTCTGCACGTCTGTATCATAAATCTGTTCTCCTTGTGTTTGTGTGAAAAAGTAAAAATGTTTGACTGTTCTCCTTCGTTGAAGTGTTACAAAAAAGGAGTAAGTTTGTCTTAAATGATTGTTTAAATCAAAAATTTTTCTTTTGTATAGTATACTTTATTTGGTCAGAATAATCAAAGGAACAGACAATATATGATAAAAATTCGCATAGTTTATTAAAAAATGACAGTAGTTGGAAAAATGATAAAACGATATACTTTGGATAACAAGCAGGGAGGTGTGGCAATGAAAAAAAGAGAGACATGGGGCAAGGAGTTCCGAAAACAGCTTCCGCTGCAGATCTTTGTACTTTCGGGTATTGTGTATCTGCTGATTTTCAACTTTATCCCGATGTTCGGAATCATTATGGGGTTTAAGGATTACGACATCGTCATGGGCGTGGAAGGGATTTTTACCAGCGAATGGGTGGGGTTGAAATACTTTCGGGAGTTTGTCAACGACTACAATTTCGCAAACCTGGTGAAAAACACGGTGGGCATCAGTCTGCTGAAGCTTATTTTTACCTTCCCGATTCCGATCATCTTCGCGGTGATGCTCAATGAGATGAAGTGTCTGAGGTTCAAGAAGCTGGTGCAGACCTGCAGCTATCTTCCTCACTTTATTTCGTGGGTTATTATCTCGGGGATTTCCTTTCAGTTTCTGTCTTCCGGGGGAATCATCAATACCTTGCTGATGAGCCTGGGTCTGATCGGACAACCGATCGGTTTTTTGACAGACCCGGACCTTTACTGGGGATTCGCGGTACTCTCAGACGTATGGAAGGAGATGGGGTGGTGGACCATCGTGTTCCTGGCAGCAATCGTGGGGGTGAGTCAGGATCTGTACGAAGCGGCACAGATCGATGGCGCGGGCCGGCTGCAGAGAATCTGGCATATCACGCTGCCGTGTATCAAGCCGACGATCGTTGTGGTCCTGATCCTGGCGCTGGGGAATCTGTTTGGCGGAGGACTGAGCGGCTCCAACTTTGAGCAGAGCTATCTTATGGGAAACAGTATGAACAAGGAAACCTCACAGATTATCCAGACGTATGTATTTGAGGTGGGGCTTGCTCAGGGACGGTATGCCTACGCGACGGCTGTGGGACTGATCCAGTCGGCAATCTCACTTGTGCTGATCTTTTCCAGCAACTTCTTTTCGAAGAAGGTGTCCGGCATGGGATTGTTTTGAAAGGGGGAAGGAAAGCTATGGACAGAGTCCGAAGACGAAAGAAGATATCTCTGGAGGATTTGCTGGTAGACGGGGTGATCTATCTTCTTGGTCTCATCATTTTGTTTGTCACCGTGTATCCGTTTCTCTATGTACTGATCATCTCGTTCAATGAGGGGGTGGACGCGTCTCTGGGAGGGATTTACTGGTGGCCGCGGAAGTTTACATTGGAAAACTATGAGCAGTTTTTTAATGACAGCAAATGGTTGGTGGGCCTTGGGGTGACGGTTTTAAGGACGGTGGCGGGAACGCTGATCGGCGTGCTGTTTACCACGCTGGTGGCCTACGGTCTGTCCTTTCAGAATCTGGCGGGGCGGAAGCTTTATATGACGATTATTGTCATCAGCATGTATTTTTCAGGGGGAATCATCCCATATTATACCTTGCTGAAGGAACTTCATCTGATCGATACCTTTTTTGTATATGTGATCCCGGGGGCGTTGAATACCTTCTTTCTGATGGTTGGAGTTTCGTTCTTTGGAGATATTCCGGGTTCGCTGCGGGAGTCGGCAAAGATGGACGGCGCCAGCGAATTGACTGTATTCCGGAAAATCATCCTGCCAATCTCCACGCCGTTTCTGGCGACGCTGACGTTGTTTATCGGGGTGGGGCACTGGAACAACTGGTATGATTCCGCGTTTTTTGTGAAGACCAAGGAGCTGAGAACGTTGTCCTACCTGATGATGGAGGTCATCAACAAAAGTATGGTAAGCTCCGGGGCAGGATCGGCTACCGCTCAGACAGCGTCCGCCACCACAACACTTTCGATTCAGACGGCAGCCATGGTGGTGGCTGTGGCACCGATCCTGTGCGTGTACCCGTTTCTGCAGAAGTATTTCGTGACGGGAATTATGATCGGTTCGGTGAAGGAGTAGAAGTTTGGAAGTAAACTTTCAAATCTACCACTATTGGTGCAGCCAGTGCGCCATGAAAGGGGTAAAAACGGCGGTCAAAACCGCTGTAATAAAGGATGTCCGGGTGCGGTATCCGCGCCGGCATCAGAAAAAGTAAAGGAGAGGGATTATGAAAGCAAGAACAAAGAAACTTACGGCGTTACTGTTGACGGGATGTATTGCATCCACCGGACTGTTGTCTGGCTGCCAGTCAAACAACGAAAGTCAAAAAACAGCCAGCGATGTATCAGGCACATCCGCAGCCTCCGGCGACGGGAAGAAAGAGAGCAGCGATAACGGGACAGAGACTACGGAACTTGATATTTTTATCGATATGAACTGGTGGCCGGTAGACACGTTTACCGGGATTATTCCAGAGGAGATCGAGAAGAAAACAGGTGTAAAACTGAATCTGACCATAGCGGCGGATGACAATCAGCTGGGGTTGATGATCGCGTCCAAGGAACTCCCGGACCTGGTGTTTACCACCAAGGATCTGGACCGGCTGTCCAGCAGCGAGTTCTGCTATTCCTATAATGAATTGATTGAGCAGTATGCGCCGGATTTTGAGCCGGAAGAGCTTCTGGTGAATATCGCGAAGTCGTTTTCCACCGACGACAATTATTATACGCTTCTGAACTGCCTCAGCACAAATGAGGAGTGGGAGCAGGCGCCGGCGGGTGCTCCTGGACAGGCGTGTATTTATTACCGGAAGGATATTTATGAGGCCATGGGAAGTCCGAAGCTGGAGACCACAGAGGATCTGATGGACGTGTGTGCCAAGGTACAGGAGGAATATCCGGATATGGTTCCCCTGGGACTGGGCGGATTCTGGAAACTTCAGCCGATCTCGGCATGGCTTGGCGCGTCGGGAGGAAATACTTACCAGATGCAGGAGGATGGAAGCGTAGTACACTATACAAGCGCTCCAGAATACAAGGAATATCTTCAATATGCCAACGAGATGGCGCAGAAAGGCTATATCACCGCGGAGGCATATGCCAATGAGAACGAAAACGACAGTCATCAGCAGGCGTACAGCGGAAGCTGTTTCTTGTATACCTGGTACTTAAGTCCGTCGTCGCTGCAGACATTGAACACAGAGTCCCAGAAGATCAATCCGGACGCTCAGTGGGCGGTTCTGCAGCCGCTGGGACAGGCAAATTACAATACCACCAAGGGATGGGCCGGAACGTTTATTTCCAAGAGCTGCAAAAATCCGGAAAAGGCCATTCAGTTTGTTCAGTACATGTTCAGCGAAGAGGGAAGACATCTCTCCAAATGGGGCAGGGAAGGAATCGAGTATACGTTGGATGAGCAGGGCCTGCCGGTGTTCTCTGACGAGTGGAAAGAGACAAAGAAAGACCCGGACGCGATGAATGAAAAGTATAATCAGTATTTTTACCTTGGTGTCACCGGTGTGGACGAGTTGCTGGGCGACTATATGGATATGGCGGAGGAAGACCTGGCGGACTGCACGGCCTATAAGGATGGCTATGTGAATTATCCGGAAATCGCCATCGCGACGCCTGTATCCAGCAGTGACGAGGGTGTTATTGAGGCAAAACTGAAGGAAATGCTGAAAGCGGAGGAGGCAAAGGTTATCTTTTCTTCCGACGAGGAGGAGTTTGAGAAAAACTACGCGAATCTGCAGGAGAACGCAAAAAAGATCGGTGTGGACCAGCTGAACGAGTATATGACGGAAAAAGTGAAAGAGGTTAAGGCAGAGTACGGCCTGTAAGCAGAACCGTTCAGCCTGTAAACGCAAGGACAGAGTAAGATCCGGAGGAAGGTTCGATGGAGTACACGGTAAAGAAACACAAGTGGAGTGAGCGGGCGATGCCGTTGGAGCAGCGCCAGGGGAAAGTGCCGGCACATGGCTTCTGCAATCTGAAACCAGCCGGCAGATACGCGGAGGTTTTGACGACGGGCAATGGCAAGATCAGCGCCTGTGTCTACGGAGAACCGTGGGAGGAGACGGTGGTATATGGGCATGAGCGTCTGTATTTTCCGACGTTGCCGCAGGTTCCGCCTCCGCCGCCATTGGCGTCCCACATGGGAGAGATCCGCAGGCTGATTATGGAAGGAAAAGGATTTGAAGCCGCCAATCTGGCAAGCGATATTGCCAGAGAGGAAGGCGGCCACCAGGGACTTTTGCTGAAGCCGGAAAAGGATAGTGACTGGGAAATCCCGGTGGAAGGCTTCCTAAGGCATAGCGGCGCGGCGCTGAAGATTACGACAGATTGTGAGGACAAAGAAAAGCAGGAGTACGGAAACTATCTCCGAACGCTGGATGTTGTACGGGGCGAAACGGCCGTTTACTGGGAGAGTTCCAGTGGACAATGGGTGCGGACAGGATTTGTCTGCCGCCCGCAATCCGTACATATCCAGAGGCTGACGCCGCCATGCCGCACCAGCCTGACATTAAAGCTTCTTCCCTTTGAGGAAGAGGGTGAGCATGTGTGGGAGCGGATGAGTCTTCCTGACCAGGTACACTGGCGTACCTTCACGGAGGGAAACACGGCAGTCTTCGAGGGGTGGTATGACCAGACAATCAGTCCGGAAGGGTACGCGGTGATCGTGACAGCGTCCGGAGAACACTGGACCAGCCGCGCGAAGGAACAATGCCTGGAGCTTCAGGGCGAGGGCGAGCTTTTGCTTGTGACAAAAGTGGTACATTTTGAGACATATAGCCATGAGAGTGTTGAGAAGGTCCTGAAGGAGAGCCAGACGCAGGCCTGGACGTATGAGCGCTGTATGGAAGAAAACCTGCGCACCCATGGGGCGCTGATGGAGGCGTCTCTTCTGGAGCTGGACTGCGCCGAGGATATCAATCTGTCCGTGGAAGAACTGCAGAGGATTCAGCACAGCCGCCCGGGACTTTGCCAGAGGCTTCTGGAAAAGCTTTATGATGCGGGCAGATATTTTCTGCTGATCTCCACGGGAGAACTTCCTCCGCTGATTGGCCAGTGGAACATTAATGTCAATCTTCAGGTCTGCAGCGGAATCCCCACAAACATGACAGAGCTGATGCGCCCGTACTTTCAGTTTATTGAGAAGAATCTTCCGGATTTCCGTGTCAACGCGAAAGAGATCTTTGGCTGCCGGGGAATCGTGGCGGACATTCACCCGGATATGCATAACGGCCTGCTGTATCATTTTTCCAGAACATGGCCCCATGAATTTTATACGGCGGGTACGGGGTGGATGTATCATGAATTCTATTCTTATTACCTGGCAACGGGGGACGAGACGTTCCTCAGAGAGCATGTGGTTCCAGGCCTGAAGGAGATTGCCGCGTTCTATGAGGATTTTCTTCAGGAAAAGTTTGAAAGTAAACTTCCAAATCTACCATTACTGGCGCAGCCGGTGCGCCATGAAAAGGAGAAAGATGAAAACGGCAGATATCTATTCTGTCCGTGTCTGTCGCCGGAAAACAATCCGGCTGGAGAGTCGCCGGCGACGGTCAACGCAGTGATGGACATTATGGTCTGCCGGGAGGTTCTGGAGCATCTGTTGGACGCGGTGGAAATCCTCGGTCTGGAGGAGCCTGGCGTGGAGCGATGGAAAGAGATTCTGGAGCATCTTCCAGTCCTTTTGACAGACGAGGAAGGCGGACTGAAGGAATGGGCCTGGGAGCAGCATAAGGAAAATTATAATCACCGCTGTGTGTCTCACCACTACGATGTGTGGCCGGGGGATAAGATCACTTGGGAAGAGACGCCGGAACTGGCGGAGGCGGTGATGATCTCCAACAGAAAGCGGCCCCTGGAGAATGATTCCTGCCACGGGATCATGCACCGGATTTTTACGGCGATACGGCTTCGCGACCTGGAATATGCCCGTGCGCTGATGGGAATGCTGCTGAATTACGGTTTTGTCAACCGAAATCTGACGACAAATCATTATCCGTACCGCGTGGTTTTCCCGGATATGCTGGGCAGTATGCCGGCGGCACTGGCGGAGCTTCTGGTGTTTTCAAAGCCGGGAATCTGTACACTCCTGCCGGGTGCGGCGGAGCTTATGCCGAAAGGACGGGTGACTTGTCTTAGAATGTATAATTTCGCGCGGCTGGAACATTTGCAGTGGGATTCAGAGAAGGGAGTTTTGTCTACGGATATCTGTTCCTTGAAAGATCAGACGCTTCAGGTGCGTTTCGGGATGGAAGTGAGAGAATGCCGGGTGAACGGTGAAAGGGTACCGCTGGAGCAGGGAGTGCTGCACATTGCCTTGGAGGCGCAGCGGCCCCTGAGGGTTGAGGCGTTTTGCAGTAACTGTTCGTAATGGTATAGTTTGTGTCTGTCTCCTCTGGATTTTCGCACAGAATGTGCGAAAATCCAGAGAACTAAAATGCTGAGGATTAAAATGCCAAGGCTTTATAATCCGTTATTATAAATATCATTAATAACCGCCTGGGCGCGCTCGTATTCCTTTTTCTGGACGAGCGCGTCTCTGTCGCTTAGGATTGCCAGCATTTCGTCGATCAGGTCTTCCACCCGCGGATTGGTGATGCGGTAGAGATATCCCAGCATCCGGGTGGCGGTGTAATCGGTGTTCATGTGTTTGTACGCGATCTCAGCGCAGAGTTCTTTGGGGTAGCCTTTGCTGAGCAGGAGATGGTAGAGTTCGTTGGTTCTTTCGGTTGACATAATTTTTCCTCGTGATTGTTATATATTTATCTTTGCAAGCGGATTGCTCTGATGAATTTGATGTTTGGCACATCGATAGCGCTTCTTTTCACTCTTTTGCTTTTATAAGGCCCGGTTGCTTGCAGTGAGATTTTTGATTGCATTTATTGTATATTTTTTCTGTTCCTATTGTCAATCTTTTCATACGGTTTGTGCAGTAAATGGTAACAGTTCAGCCTTGCTGAACGATTACAGGCTTCGCGATGCACAGAAACTGCTTTTCATGCCGTTTCACGCTGCAGGCCTCGGGATAGTGACAGGCTGAATTGTTAAAAAATAAACTGTTACAAATTGTTATATTGTTTCTCCCAAAAAGCGTTGAAATCTTGTGAAAAAGTGATATTTTATAAATGTATAACAAAACAGGTTACAGATTTAAAAGGTAAGTTTATGAGAGATTTTTTAGAAAGGACCGGGCAAAGATTGAAAAGGTTGCTGGACTTAACTGTGCTATTTTTTTCGATACAACCACATTTTATATTAAAGAAAAGTTGGTGGAAGAGGGAATACCATTTGTGCTGAATGGCAAGCAGGTGTATTTGCCATTTATTGGGTGTTTTTAGGGGTTTTTAACTTTTTCAGAGAGGTGATCATATGTTTCGAGAAATGCGAAGAAAACGTCAGGCGTTATCGAAAGAAGAAATTGACGCTGTATTAAGCAGGGGAACCTCCGGGGTATTGGCCTTATCCGGGGATGATGGTTACCCTTACGCGGTTCCGATCAGCTATGTATACGACGGGACAAAGATTTATTT
>JAGHIA010000059.1 GCA_017887445.1 Fusicatenibacter sp. | reverse complement strand
CACAGTTTGTGGGGAATTTGTTCCAAAATCGGGAGGCGTAGCGGGCTACGCTGACTGATTTTGGGGCAAATTCCACGCAAAGTGGGGCGTGCAGATTGCAGGAATGAATTTTCAAACACACTCTAGGAAATCAGAAACAGCGACAGATAGTAAATCACCGGCGCGGTGAAGATCACGCTGTCGAAGCGGTCAAGGATGCCGCCGTGCCCGGGGATCAGCTTTCCATAGTCCTTGATCCCCTGGTTCCGCTTAATGGCCGACGCCGCCAGATCTCCCACCATGGAGATCAGCGCGCCGACGCCGCAGATCACCCCATATTCCACCATTCCGCCTTTCGTAAAGTACGCGTAGACAACACCCAGAAGCACAGCTCCCGCCACGCCTCCCACGGCGCCCTCCACGGATTTCTTGGGACTCAGCACCGGAGCCATCTTGTGCTTTCCGATCAGGACTCCGACGCAGTAGGCGCAGGTATCGCATCCCCAGGAGCACAAAAAAATCAGCCACACATGAAACTGGCCGCCCGGCAGCATCCGCGTCTGATAAATGTAGGACAGCATCACGCCCACATAGACCACGCCGAAAAACGCCGCCATCACCTGCCCCGCCTCAAACCGCGGATAGGCAAACACATAGACAAACATGATAAGGATCAGCGACGCGATCACACCCATCAGCGGATAGGACGGTTCTCCCGGGATCAGCAGCAGATACACCAGAAGGATTCCCACATACCCGGTCAGTTCCAGACCGCCGAAGCCGTCCTTTCGCACCTGCATGGCCCGGTACAGCTCCTGCATTCCGATCAGCGATACGCAGAACAGCGTTGCCAGCAGCACATAGCCGCCGCAGTTGATGGTGAGAAACGCCACAAGAACCAGAACAATTCCACTTAACAGTCTTGTCTTAAACATCCCCGGTTATTCCTCCTTCACTCCGCCGTATCGTCTGTCTCTCTTATTATATTGTTCGATCGCTTTTTCCAATTCCTCCTCATGGAAATCCGGCCAGGGAACATCCACAAAACAGAATTCCGTGTAGGCCAGCTGCCACAGCAGGTAGTTGGAAAGCCTCTGCTCCCCGCTGGTGCGGATCAGCAGATCCGGGTCCGGAATCCCGGCAGTGTCCAGATAACGCTCAAACAATTCCTCGGTAACTTTTCCATCATCAAAGCCATCTTCCGGAAGCCGTCCCTCCCTGGCATCCTCCAGCATTCTGGTAACCCCCCGGAGGATCTCGTCCCGGCCGCCGTAATTCATGGCAATCTGGAAAAACATCTGGTCATAATCCTTGGAGCAGTCCTCCAGCAGCCGGATGCTGTCCTGGATATCCTGGGGAAACGCCGACGGATCCCCGATGATCTTCACACGCATTTTATTTTTTTTGGCGCTTCGCATACAGCGCTTCAGATACTGGCGGAACAGCTTCAGCAGTCCTTCCACCTCGTCTCTGGAGCGTTTCCAGTTCTCCGTGGAAAACGCGTATACCGTAAGATACTTCACGCCCCGGTCCTTGATGACGTTGCACATATGTTCCAGATTCTGACATCCGATGATATGACCATACCCCCTGGGCATCCGGCGCTGCTTCGCCCAACGCCCGTTGCCGTCCAGAATGATGGCTATATGCCGCGGCACTTTTGTTTCCTCGCCCATAAGCTTTCTCCTCTCAAATATGCTCTGAAACAGCAGCCGTCCGGCTGACGGAACAGCTGCCTGAAATGTTCTGTGGAAAAACACCTGCGGGACAGCAAAAGATCGAACAGCTGCGGGTTTTTCCACAGATAGAACAGGCTGCCAGGAAGCAGCCATCAGCGGAGCCTGTTCGGTTTGACTTTCCCGCCAACGGCCGCCATCAGGCAGCCCCCTTGATTTTTCTTCTATGGTTCTGTTGAAATGAATGACAGTAACAATTCAACCAGCCAAACTGTTACTATCTATCATAACAGTTCAGCTTTGCTGAACGATTACACGCTTCGCGATACACAGAAACTGCATTTCATGCAGTCTCGCGCTGCAGGCCTCGGATTTTCGCGCATTCTGCGCAAAAACACCTCGCGGGATAGCGACAGGCTGAACTGTTACTACGGTTTATACCGTAAGGATCTCCTTGGATTTTGCCTCCACCGTCTGATCGATCTCCTTAATGTAACGGTCGGTCAGCTTCTGTGCCTGCTCCTCCAGTTCTTTAATCTCATCCTCGGATACGTCCTCAGCTTTCAGCTTCTTGAACGCGTCGTTGGCGTCGCGGCGGATGTTGCGGACGGCAACCTTCGCGCCTTCGCCTTTTTTCTTTACGTCCTTCACCAGTTCTTTACGGCGCTCCTCTGTCAGCTCCGGGAACACCAGGCGGATGGTCTTTCCGTCGTTGGTGGGATTGATGCCCAGGTCGGAAACCATGATTGCTTTCTCAATCGCCTTTACCATGGAAGCCTCCCACGGCTGGATCTGGATCATACGCGCTTCCGGGACGGAAATATTCGCCACCTGCTGCAACGGGGTCGGCGCTCCGTAGTAATCAACGGTGATCCGGTCCAGTACATGGGGATTCGCACGTCCCGCGCGGATGGTTCCCAGCTCGGATTCCAGGTTCGCGATGGTTTTCTTCATTTTTGTCTCAAAAGGCACGACTCTCTCATCTGTTTTTGCCATAACTATTGTCCTCCTGTTTCTTGTCATTTATACAAACTGCGTCAGAACCCGGAAATCCTTACGGTCTTTTGCCTGGTTTCTGATACAGCGCATATTCTTAATAACCATTCAGCCAGCTGAACAGTTACGGCATCCGTCCATGGATAATCGCTTCACGATGGGCCGGATGCCCGCAGGCACTACGTTTTCATACGGTAACTTTTGTTCCGGTAACGATGCCGTGAGCAGCGTTCACGATGCTGTTTTCCTCATTCAGGCCGAAAACGATCATCGGCATTTTGTTCTCCATACAGAGAATGGAAGCGGCCAGGTCCACAACGCCCAGCTTCTTGTCGATGACCTCGCCGATGGTCACCTCGCTGTATTTCTTCGCGTCCGGATTACTCTTGGGATCGCTGTCATACACGCCGTCCACCGCTTTCGCCAGAAGGATCGTCTCCGCCTCGATCTCTACCGCGCGAAGCACCGTCGCGGTATCTGTGGAAAAATAGGGATGTCCCGTTCCGCCGGCAAAAAATACGACCATATTGTGTTCAAAATATTTATTTGCACGATCCTTGGAAAACATTTTTGTAAATTCTCCGCACTGGAATGGTGTCAGGATGGACGTCATCATTCCCTGGGAACGGAAAATCTCCGATACATAGATACAGTTCATGACCGTCGCCAGCATTCCGATCTGATCCGCCTTGGTACGGTCGATGTTCTCCGAGCTGCGGCCTCTCCAGAAGTTTCCGCCGCCGATGACGATGCCTATCTGTACGCCTTCGTCCACCAGGGTTTTCACCTGCTTCGCCACTCGCGTAACCGTCGCCTCGTCGAAGCCGGTTTTTTTCTCACCTGCAAGAGCCTCTCCGCTCAGTTTTAACAATACACGTTTCATGTAAGAATCCTCGTACTTTCATCGTTTTATCAAACTTAGCAGGTATATTATAACATCCCTATTTTAAAACCACAAGTATAATTTGGGTGGAATGAAGGCGGACGAAAGCGGAGCGGGGCAGGCGGCATGGGGAGGGCGGGGGACGGCTGCGGGGGTGCGGAAAATCTAAACGCCGCGGCGGCTCGCCGGACGGGCACCGGAGCGATTCGACAGGAATGCCTGATGCATTCCCGTCTCAGCGCTCCTCAGGCTCAGGACGTGTAGTCCTTCGCCTGTCCCGTCCGGCGAGCCGCCGCGGCGTTAAGATTTTCTCGCACCCTCGCAGACGCCCCCCGCCCTCCCCATGCCGCCTGCCCCGCTCCGCTTTCTGGTCTTCATTCTTACGGGGTGGCGCGAGTTGCTGTGATTTTAACACTTTTACAGCAATAGAAGATTCTTCATTCTTCCAAGATGGCGAGTTGCTGTGGAGGACACCTTAATGGAACTTTATGGCTGTAGCGCACTTCAATTTTTCGGAGTGGAGTGAGTTGCTGTGGGGCTGTGGGACTTGGGGGCTTATCTTATGCCATAGCTTTTCTGGCCCCTTGGGGTAAACCACACACTCACAACCGCCTCCCACACCCATCCGCTTTCAAGCGAAGGCCAGAAAGCAGGCCGGAACCGATGGCTGGTGGCGGGCGTAAGCAGGCTGGAGCCATTGGCTGGCCCGTGGCGAAAGCAGGCTGCGCGTCATTGGCTGGGGAGCCGCGGCGGGCATCTGCGGATATGCGAGAAAATCTTAACGTGCCGGAGGCATTCCGGACGGGGCAGGCGAAGGGCTTCATGCCATAGAGTGTGTTTGAAAATTGCTTTCTGCAAGATGTGCGTCACAGTTTGTGGGGAATTTGCCCCAGAATCAGGAGGCGTAGCGGGCTACGCTGACTGATTCTGGGGCAAATTCCCCGCAAAGTGGGGCGTGCAGATTGCAGGAATGAATTTTCCAACACACTCTAAGCCTGAGACGCACTGAGACGGGAATGCATCAGGCATTCCTGTCGAATTGCGTCGGTCCCCGTCCGGAACGCCTCCGGCACGTTTAGATTTTCCGCATATCCGCAGCCGCCCGCCGCGGCCCCCAGCCAATGACGCGCAGCCTGCTTTCGCCGCGGCCCAGCCACCGGCTCCGGCCTGCTTACGCCCGCCACCAGCCACCGGCTCCGGCCTGCTTTCGTCCGCCTTCACTTAAAGCTGCGCATTAACAAAAATATCGTAGATCGCCCGGATCGCCACCTCGAAGTCGCGGTTCTCAACCCCCACGATGATGTTCAGCTCGCTGGACCCCTGGTCGATCATTTTTACGTTCACATGAGCGTGAGCCAGCGCCGAGAAGATACGTCCCGCGGTTCCCCGTGTGCGGCGCATACCTCTGCCCACAATGGCTACCAGCGCCAGATCGGACTCCAGATCGATAGAATCCGGCTGTACCGCCCGGTGCAGTCCGGCGATCACCCGCTGTTCTTTCTCCTCAAACTCCTGCTGGTGTACAAACACGGTCATGGTATCGATACCTGACGGTACATGTTCAAAGGAGATGTTGTTCTCCTCGAAGACCTGCAGCACTTTCCGGCCAAATCCTACCTCGGAGTTCATCATGCTTTTCTCAATGGTAACTGCCGCGAAGCCTTTCTTTCCTGCAATTCCTGTGATCGTGAACCGCGGCTTGCTGCAGGTGCTCTCGACGATCAGTGTGCCCGGATCCTGGGGCGCGTTGGTGTTCAGTACATGGATCGGGATGCCTTCTTTTCTCAGCGGGAAGATGCAGTCCTCGTGGAGAACCGTCGCTCCCATATAGGAAAGCTCACGCAGCTCCCGGTAGGTGATCGTGGAAATGACCTCCGGATTCTCCACAATCCTCGGATCTGTTACAAGGAAGCCGGACACGTCAGTCCAGTTTTCATACACATCCGCGTGCACCGCTTTTGCCACGATGGAGCCAGTGATATCAGAACCGCCGCGGGAGAAGGTCTTAACGCTTCCGTCCGGTCTGGAGCCGTAGAATCCCGGAATGACCGCATGCTCCTCTTTCTCCAGGCGTTTGGAAAGGATCTGGTCTGTCTTCTCCGCCAGGAAGTTTCCTGCCTCGTCAAAAAAGATGACTTCCGCCGCGTCGATATATGTATAGCCAAGATACGCCGCCATCACAATGCCGTTCAGGTACTCGCCTCTGGAAGCCGCGTAATCCTCACCGGCTCCCTGACGGAACTGCTCCTCGATGGTCGCGAACTCTCCGTCCAGAGACAAAGTCAGCGCCAGGCCGTCGATGATCTCCTGGTAGCGGTCTTTGATGTTCTTCAGCTTCTGAGAAAAATCCTTGCCGGCTACGGCTGTACGGTAACAGTCATAGAGCATATCCGTCACTTTGGTATCCGCGGAAAAACGTTTTCCCGGCGCGGACGGAACCACATATCTGCGGGATTCATCGGCACGGATGATATCCCCGACTTTTTTAAACTGGCCGGCGCTGGCCAGAGAACTTCCACCAAACTTTACAACTTTTTTCATCTTTTCTCCTTTCATGGCGCAATAGACACGCCAATACTGGTAGATCTCCTTTTTTTATAACGGCCCAGCTGGCTGAACGGTTACACATTTTTCCGGTTTTCCGCAATAACGGCCAGCCGGCACTACCTTTTAAAGATACTACAGTAAAAATTACTGTGCGTCAAGACTTTCTCAAAAAAATATTCCGCCAGCCGTAACAGTTGTTACTATTCACAGCAGCCGCAAACACTTGCTGTTTGCGGCGTGAGAACGTGATTCAGGTGTGAGCGGCTCCCATTCGCGAAGCGAATTTTCATTGGAGCCGCGAAGTTACTGTAAACGACTGTGAACGGTAACTAACAGTTCAGCCAGCTGAACCGTTACCGCCAGACAACAGTAATATGGTTACCGTTTTCCCAATCATCACCATCGATAAACGGCGGTTTTGAACAGAAAGATCAAAACCGCCGTTTCCCTTTGGAAAAATAGATTTTAAAAAATGGATGGAAACCGCTTACCCGTTATCTTAAATGATGTGATCAGTTCTGACCGTAATAAGCGTTCGCTCCGTGCTTGCGGAAATAGTGTTTGTCCTGGAGCTCCTGCGGCGCCGGCTGGATCCTCGGCTCGATGGTCTCGGCCCGGTATGCCATTTTGGCTACCTCCTCCAGTACCACCGCGTTGTGTACTGCCTCGTGCGCATCCTTGCCCCAGGCAAAGGGGCCGTGGTTTTTGCACAGCACTGCCGGCACAGCGGTAACGTCCTTGCCCATACGGCGGAACTCATTGACGATCAGATGGCCGGTATTTTCCTCGTACGCATCGTCAATCTCCTCCTTTGTCAGGCAGCGCAGGCAGGGAACCTCGCCGTAGATATAATCCGCGTGGGTGGTTCCGTAGCAGGGAATGCTTCTTCCCGCCTGGGCCCAGCTTGTGGCATAAGAGGAATGGGTATGTACCACGCCGCCGATCTCCGGGAAGGCCTTGTACAGTTCCAGATGGGTGGCTGTGTCGGAGGATGGTTTGTAACGTCCCTCCACCTTGTTTCCGTTCAGATCCATGACCACCATATCTTCCGGGGTCAGCTTGTCGTAATCCACCCCTGACGGTTTGATGACAAAAAGTCCGCTCTCACGGTCGATCTCGCTGACATTTCCCCAGGTAAAGGTTACCAGTCCGTATTTGGGAAGCAGCATATTTGCTTCATATACTCGTTTTTTCAGTTCTTCCAGCATTGTTCCACCCTCTCTTTACAGTTTCATCGCATCGATGGCCGCGCGCTCAATGGGCAGTCCTGCTTTGTACCGCTCAATAAACGCCTCGAAGCCTTCCACATCCTTCTGATCCGGCTCCATGCAGCTTCCCTCGTTGCCTGCGAATACTTTTTCGTTCAGATACTCGTCCAGTGTCTCGCCTTCGGCCTTATTTGCCATATAGGAAGCCAGCAGGGCGATTCCCCACGCGCCGCCTTCTCCCGCCGTCTCCATAACGGAAACCGGAGTGTTCATGGCAGCCGCCATGATCTTCTGGCCCACACCTTTGGTCTTAAACAGACCGCCGTGGCCGAGGATTTTGTCCGCCTCAACCTGCTCTTCCTTGAACAGGATATCCATGCCTACCTTCAGAGCGCCCAGGGCGGTGAACAGGTGAACTCTCATAAAGTTCGCCAGATTGAAATTGCTCTTTGGCGTTCTGACAAACAGCGGGCGTCCTTCCTCCATATGGGTAATGTTCTCGCCGGAGAAGTAGCCGTAGGACAGCAGTCCGCCGCAGTCCCCGTCGCCTTCCAGCGCTTTGTTGTACAGCGTGCCGAACAGCTGGTTCATGTCCACGGGAATGCCGAAGGACTCTGCGAACTCCTTAAAGATGCCCACCCATGCGTTCAGGTCGGAAGTACAGTTGTTGGCATGGACCATGGCTACCAGATTTCCTGTAGGCGTCGTCACCATATCGATCTCCGGATATACCTTGGACAGTTCTTTTTCCAGAACGATCATGGCGAACACGGAGGTTCCCGCAGACACGTTTCCGGTTCTCTTTGCCACACTGTTGGTGGCCACCATTCCGGTTCCCGCGTCGCCTTCCGACGGACACAGAGGAATCCCTGCCTCCAGGTTTCCGCTCACATCCAGAAGCTTCGCGCCTTCCTCGGTGAGTACGCCGGCATGTTCTCCTGCCACCAGTACCTTGGGCAGGATCTCGGACAGTTTCCACGGATAGTTCCTGTCCGCGATCAGCGCCTCAAATTTATCCATCATATCCTGACGGTAATTCTTCGTCTCCGCGTCGATGGGGAACATTCCGGAAGCCTCGCCGATACCCAGCGTCTTCTCGCCGGTGAGTTTCCAGTGGATATAGCCGTCCAGCGTGGTAATGAAGTTGATCTGCGGCACATGCTCCTCCTGGTTCAGGATCGCCTGATACAGGTGCGCGATGCTCCATCTCTGAGGAATGTTGTACTGGAACAGCTCTGTCAGCTTCTCGGACGCTTCTTCGGTGATGCTGTTGCGCCAGGTGCGGAAGGGAACCAGCAGTTCTCCCGCCTCGTCAAAAGCCATGTAGCCGTGCATCATGGCGCTGAATCCGATGGCGCCGATCTTTTTCAGGGTGACGCCGTACTGATTCTTCACATCCTCCGCCATTTTCTGATAGCAGTCCTGCAGACCGCCCCAGATATCCTCCAGGGTGTAGGTCCAGATTCCGTTGTCATAACGGTTTTCCCAGTCGTGAGCGCCGGAAGCCACCGGCGCGTTGTCCTCGCCCACCAGCACCGCCTTGATACGGGTAGAGCCAAACTCGATACCCAGCGCGGTTTTTCCGCTCTCGATCGCTTTTGTCACAGCAATTTTGTCCATTTCTTATCCCTCCATAATTTTTTAGATATTAGGGTCAAACGCCGGCACCCATGGGAGGGTTCTGAACATAT
>JAGHIA010000058.1 GCA_017887445.1 Fusicatenibacter sp. | reverse complement strand
TGGAGGTAATGCCTTTCACTGCCAGTTCCAGCGGGATTCCTTCCCGCTGCACGCACTCCCGCACTTCTTTCAGAAGGCAGGAGGCCTTTCCGATGCCAATTCCCTGAAATTCCCCGTCGCTGTTGAAAATCGGCAGGCTTCCCTGGCCGTCGGAGGAGATGGTAAACCGGTCGCTGGAAATCCCCGCGTCCAGAAGACGGCGGATTCCCGTGCAGACGCGGACCTCATCGCAGATGGTCTCCCAGTAATCGATATCCTCGTTGCCGGTAAAGTCGATGGTTCCGCCGTCCCGGGCAAACTCCAGGCAGGCATCGAAAAGAGCCGCGTTGCGGTTCACATGGGTGGGCAGGAACTGAGAGGCGGGGATTTCCGTCTCGCGAACGACCCGCCAGATCAGATCGATCTTTCTGGGACTGTCGCCCAGGTGAACGTTCACGACTCCGGCTTTGCCGGAGAGCATTCCGGCCACCCGCGCGTCCGCGGCGATGCGGGCAAACTCCTCAAAGGCCGGCTGAGAGGAGCGGTGGTCGGAGATGGCGATCTCGCCGACGCCGATGACCTTGTCCAGCATCATGATATCCTTCATCAGACTGTCCGTCAGGGTGCGGACCGGAACCTGGTAGGAGCCGGTGTAGGTGTAAGTGGTGATCCCCTCGTTTTCCAGGGCATGGGCCTTGGCCAGCAGCGCGGCCATATCCCGTCCGATGCCGTCGGTGCCGATACATCCCACCACGGTGGTGATGCCGTTGCAGATCAGGTCCTTGAGGGAGGCCTCCGGCGTCCGGGTGTGGAAACCGCCTTCCCCGCCGCCGCCGAGAATGTGCTCATGGCTGTCGATAAATCCGGGAACTGCGGCCAGACCCTCTCCGTCAATTTCCCGCACCTCAACACTGCCGCCGAAGTCGGCCTTCAAATGTTCGCCTACGGCGGCGATGGTGCCGCCCAGTATCAGCAGGTCCTTCACTCCGGCGTATTCCGGCTGGTAGACCTTTGCGTTTCGGATGATGGTTACCATAAGCAATCAGCTCCTTTCTTATAAAGCATGGTAACAGCCGCTGGAACTAGAGTGTGTTTGAACATTCATTCCTGCAATCTGCACGCCCCACTTTGCGTGGAATTTGCCCCAAAATCAGTCAGCGTAGCCCGCTACGCCTCCTGATTCTGGAACAAATTCCCCACAAACTGTGACGCACATCTTGCAGAAAGCAATGTTCAAACACACTCCAGGCAACTGTTCTGTAATGGCGAACAGTCACAGCAAACAATCCGGCGGCTGAAAATGGTTACTGCAGATTGATAGCCACTGCGATGGCGATAATAATCGTACCCATGGCGAAGAAGAACGCCTGCATTTTGATCTGGAACTTGGCCCATGTTCCCCAGTCGATGCGGGCAACGCCAAGGACTCCGATCAGGCTGGCGGAAACCGGTGTGAAAGCGTCCACAAAACCGGCGCCCAGCTGGAAAGCTAGTACGGCGATCTGGCGGGGTACGCCTACCAGGTCGGACAGCGGCGCCATGATCGGCATGGTCAGGGCAGCCTGTCCGGAGTTGGAGGTTACCACCAGGTTGAACATACTCTGGAAAATGTACATCGCCCATGCGCCGATAAAGGCCGGAACCCCTTCGAGAACCGTGCCGATGGCGTACAGGATTGTGTTCAGCGTGGAGGGCATATCCGCGTCGGAGCCGCCCAGCACAAGCAGGATTCCCTTGGCCATACCAACCACTACCGCAGTGCCGGCCAGGTCCGCGACGCCGCTCTGGAACGCGGAGGCCATGCCGTTGATCGTCATGCCGTTCAGCTTGAAGACGATGGCGATGACGCCAGCCACAAATCCCATCACAAAGAACTGGGAGGCAATCTCAGCGATATAAAAGCCGTTCTGGGTAACGCCCCAGATGATCCAGATCAGTACGGCCAGCATTTCCAGAAGGATCAGCTTGTGTCCCAGGGTAAATTCCCGCTCCTCCTCGGTGACGGCGTTCATGCGGTCCCGGAAGTAAGCGTCGCCTGCGTATACCACCGAGTGCTGGGGCGTCTTGCGGATACGCTCCGCGTAGGCCATCATAAATCCGGCGGAGGCCAGCGTCACGACCACCCACATCACCAGACGGAAGGTGGCGCCGGAGAGTACCGGGATTCCGGCGATACCCTGAGCGACTGCCACAGAGAAGGGACTCATCCAGGACACGGCATTTCCCACCTGGGATGCCACATATGTTACGGTTACAGCCACAATGGAGTCATATCCCAGCGCGATGACAAAGGGTACCATGATCATGGCAAACGGAATACATTCCTCCGCCATGCCAAAGGTCGCGCCGCCCAGGGAAAACAGGATAAAGAGCAGCGGCAGCGCCAGACGTTCCAGTCCTTTGGTGCTTTTGATAAACGCATAGATTCCGGCGTCAACAGCTCCGGTTTTCATGATGATTCCGAAGGCGCCGCCGACTACCAGGATCAGCGCGCAGATGCCCACGGCGGAGCCGTAACGGTCTCCGGTCACCAGACCTTCAAACACATAGTTCAGGAAACCGAAGCCGCCGTAGTCCTCCGTACCCCACAGGCTGGCGGTCTTGTGCAGCTTTTTGCTGGTGTCGTAAAACTCCTCGCCGTACAGAGAGTACATTTCATCGTCGCTCAGTCCCACAGCGTCCAGGTCGTCCTGGGTCCAGGCGGAAGCCTCTGTCTCCATCAGCGCTGACAGGGCCTCGGGATCCACCTCAAGTTCTGTCATCAGCGCTTCGTCCCCGCTGATCTCCTGGAGGGCGTTGGCAACGAATCCGGTATCCAGAGGATAACTGTAGCGGAAGGTGTCCGCCATCAGCACGGTACGGGTGGCGGTTTCGCCGTTGGCGTCCGTGTACTCAATGGTATGGGTGCTGAATCTTCCCGCAGGGATCAGAAAGGTGAGGATCCAGCAGATGACCACCACGAAAAAGATGATGGCATAGGTATGGGGTGTTTTCATCTTCGTGAAATCCCGTTTCGGCGAAGACGCTTTCCCCTTTTTGTTTTTCGATGACATAACGTATGTCCTCCTTTTGTAAATATGCTTAATTATTGTAACGTATTGCATAATAATACACAACAGAAATTTTATGGTTTTTTATTTAGAAGGCGGACGAAAAAAGGCCGGGGCCGGCGGCTGCGTGGTTCGGCGGCGGCTGGGGCGGGGCGGAAAATCTATAGCACTCCAAGAAAATACGGCAGCAAAGACGACGTCTCAGTGCGCGAAGAACAAGGAAGACATTTGAAGGCGTGCCGGGGCACGCCGAAAATGTTTGACGCGGTGCTTCGCACTCTGAGACGTTGGATTTGCTGCCGTATTTTCTTGGAGTGCTATAAATGCCCGGGGCCGTTCTGGACGGGTACCGGCGCAATTCGACAGGAATGCCTGATGCATTCCCGTCTCAGTGCGCCTCAGACTCCGGACGTGTAGTCCGGAGTCTGCCCCGGCCAGAACGGCCCCGGGACATTAAGATTTTCTCGCCCTGCCCCAGACGCTCGCCGAACCACGCAGCCGCCGGCCCCGGCCTTTTTTCTGGCGCTTCTATTCCCGGGACGAGGGTGAGTGGCGTAAGGCAGTCAAAAGATATCTTTTGATCCAGATTTGTTTTTTTATTCCCCAAACTGGCTGTTATACAATCGATGATAGAATCCGTTTTGCGCCATCAGCGTATCGTGGCTGCCTTGTTCTATGATCTTTCCGCCTTTCATCACGAGGATGGTATCTGCTTCGCGGATGGTGGAGAGTCTGTGGGCTACGATGAAGCTTGTGCGTCCTTCCATCATGCGGGCGAAGGCTGCCTGGATCTTGATTTCCGTGCGGGTATCGATGCTGCTGGTGGCCTCGTCGAGGATCAGCATCGGCGGCAGGCAGAGCATGACGCGGGCAATGCAAAGGAGCTGCTTCTGGCCCTGGCTGATGTTGCCGCCGTTTTCGGTGATTACAGTGTCGTAGCCGTCGGGCAGGCGGCGGATAAAGCTGTGGGCGTGAGCCGCCTTTGCCGCCTGGATGATCTCTTCTTCTGTGGCCTCCGGCTTTCCGTAAGCGATGTTTTCCCGGATAGTCCCTGCCTTCAGCCAGGTGTCCTGCAGCACCATCCCGTAATTTCCCCGCAGGGAATGGCGGGTCATCTGCCGGATATCTGTTCCGTCCAGGGCGATGCTGCCGCTGTCCACATCGTAGAATCGCATGAGCAGGTTGATCAGGGTGGTCTTTCCGCAGCCGGTGGGGCCCACGATGGCGATGCGCTGTCCTGGTTTCACATCCAGAGAGAAATGCTCGATGAGCGGTTTTTCCGGCACATACCGAAACGCCACGTCGTCCAGGGTCACATGGCCGCTGCAGGTGAAGGAAACCGCTGATTCAGCCTCGGCCGTCTGGTCCGGCTCGTCCATCAGATCGAAGATCCGCGCGGCGCAGGCAAGAGCGTTCTGCAGCTCTGTGACAACGCCGGAAATTTCATTGAAAGGCTTCGCGTACTGGCTGGCGTAGCTGAGAAAAATGCTCAGCTGTCCCACGGTGATGCCGCCGGAGACGGTGTACAGGGCGCTGATCAGTCCCACTGCCGCGTACACGATGTTGTTGACCATACGGGTGCTGGGGTTGGTCAGGCTGGAGAAGAAGGTGGCCTTCAGGCTGACTTCCCCCAGCTTGTCATTGATCCTGTCAAAATCCTCCAGGCTCTGGGCTTCATGGCCAAAGGCCTGCACAACCTTCTGACCTTCGATCAGCTCGTTGATCAGAGCCGTCTCCTGCCCACGGACCACCGTCTGTTCCCGGAAATAATGGTAAGTGCGTTTGGCGATGAAGCTGGCGGTGAACAGACTTAAAGGTGTCAGCACAACGACCACCAGGGTGATCGTCAGGTTCAGATAAACCATGATTCCCAGGGTTCCCAGGATCGTCAGCACGCCGCTGAACAGCTGGGTGAATCCCATGAGAAGCCCGTCGGCAAAGGTATCCACGTCAGCGATGACACGGCTGACAAGATCGCCGGAGGGATGGGCGTCCAGATAGGAGAGAGGCAGCTTCTGGATCTTCCGGATGGCGGAATTACGCAAATCCCTGGATACGCAGAAGGTGACCTTGTTGTTGCATGCTGCCAGGATCCACTGGGCCGCCGCTGAGACCGCAGTGACAACGCCTATGGCGATGGCGATCCGCAGGACGGAGGGAAAGTCCACCTGGCCCCGTCCGATCATGGCGTCGATGGCGTCGCCGCAGTAGACCGGAACGATCAGCTGGGCCGCCACGCTGATGGCCGAGCAGAGAAGGCTGAAGAAGACAAGGAGTCCGTAGGGGCGGATATAGCGCAGCACACGTCCAAGGGTCTGCTGCCGTTTCTGTTTTTCGGAAGAAGGACTGGCGTTTTGCTTCATTGTCTTGCATCTCCTTTCTGAAACTGGCTTTCATAGATTTCCCGGTAGGTATCGCAGGCTTCCAGAAGCTGGCTGTGAGTGCCAAGTCCCACAAGGCGGCCGTCGTCCAGCACAAGGATCTGATCCGCGTGCTGCAGGCTGGAGGTCCGCTGGGAAACGATGAACACGGTGACCTCCCAGGACAGCTGCCGCAGCGCCTTTCGCAGGGCGGCGTCTGTGGCGTAGTCCAGCGCGCTGGCGCTGTCGTCGAGGATCAGGATCTGCGGTTTCTGAACCAGAGCGCGGGCGATGGTCAGACGCTGCCGCTGGCCGCCGGAGAGGTTTCTTCCGCCTTGTTCCACCGGCTCGTCCAGGCCCTTGCTCTTTTCGCGGACGAAATCTTCCGCCTGAGCGGTCTTAAGCGCTTCCCAAAGGTCTTCGTCTGTGGCGTCGGGATTTCCCCACAGAAGATTGGAGCGGATGGTCCCGGCAAACAGCTGAGCCTTCTGCATAACGATGGCCGCCTGGCTGCGCAGGGTTTTTCTGTCCCACTGCTGGATCGGGCGTCCCATCAGGGAGACGTGACCGGAGGTTGCGTCGTAGAACCGTGGGATCAGGCTGACCAGGCTGGACTTGCCGCTTCCGGTGCCGCCGATGACGCCGATGGTTTGGCCTTTTTTGGTGCAGAAGGAAATGTCGGTAAGGCTTTCCGCCCCCGCGCCGGCGTAGATCAGTCCCACATGGTCAAAGCGCACGGCTTCTTCGGATGCGTCGGAAGGATATGCCTCCGGACTGTTTGGCGTGTTGCTGGAAGAATATGCCTCCGGACTGTTTGGCGTGTTGCTGGAAGGATATGCCTCCGGACTGTTTGGCGTGTTGTCGGAAGGATATGCCTCCGAACTTCTTTGGCTGTTATCGGAAGGATATTTCTCCGAACTTCTTTGGCTGTTGTTGGAAGCATGTGTTTCCGTACCTCTTTGCGCTTCGACAGGTTTTTCTGTGTTTGAAGCCTGTACTGCCTGCGCGGTGGCGGAGGATTCCGGAAACGTCATAGCGGTTTTGGTATCCAGCACCTGCTCCACGCGGGAAAGGCTGGCCAGAGCGCGGCTGATGCTGACAATCAGGTTTGCCAGCTTCACCAGCTCTACCAGGATCTGATTCATATAGTTGACAAGGGCGACGATCCCTCCGCTGAGAAGGATCCCGCCGTCCACCTTCCCTGCGCCGGCATACAGAAGCGCGATGATGCCGATGTTTACCACCACATAGGTCAGCGGGTTCATCAGTGCGGAAATATGGCCTACATGAAGCTGGAGATTTACCAGAGAATCGTTGGCGCCGGAAAACTCCTCCACCTCAGATTCCTCACGGCCGAAGGCGCGGATCACGCGCACGCCGGAAAGATTTTCTCTGGTGGATTTTGTCACGCTGTCCAGACGGGACTGGATTTTTTTGTAGCGGGGCGCGGTCCAGCGCATGATGCCGAACACGATCACCGAGAGCACCGGGATGACCACCACAAAGATCAGCGCCATCTGCACATCGATGGTAAAGGCCATGATCATGGCGCCGAAGACGATAAACGGACTGCGCAGAAACAGACGCAGAAACAGGTTCAGTCCGTTCTGCACCTGGTTCAGGTCGCTGGTCATACGGGTAATGAGCGTGCTGGCGCCGATGGTGTCCATCTCGGAAAAGCCGAGGGTCTGGATATGCTGGAACAGCATGTGGCGCAGGCCGGTGGTGCTGCCGATGGCTGCCTTTGCCGCGAAATACTGGGCGGTGAAGCTGCAGGCCAGGCCGATGAGCGCCATAAGGATCAGGACGCCGCAGCAGCGGAGAATATAGCCGGTGTCCCTGGTGGCAATCCCCACGTTGATGATGCGCGCGACCACGATTGGCACCAGCAGATCGAAGGTGGCCTCGAGCATTTTGAACAGCGGGGCGAGGATACTGTCTGTCCTGTAATTTTTCAGATAGACGTTCAGATACTTCAAAATGTTTCCCTCCTGTCAGTGTTTGTCGGCTCGGATGTCATCAGGCATTACGCATTCATACGGTCTGAGCAGTAAATACAAAGACCTGGCTGAATCGTTGCCGGGCGATTGTAACAGTTCAGCCAGCGGAACTATTACACGCTTCGCGATGCACAGAAACTGCATTTCATGCAGTTTCGCGCTGCAGGTCTCGGGATTTCCGCGCATTCTGTGTGAAAACACCTCGCGGTATAGTGGCAGGCTGAATCGTTGCCGAGCGATTACTGTTACCAGTATACTGTAAAAATATTCATTTGAAAAATATTTGTTTCATAGTATAATTATATGAAATATATATAAGTTTTAAAGGCTTTGGAAAGACGAAAACCAGAAGGCAGAACCGCAAAAGAACAGTGTAACGATTCTGCGCGGGGATCATTGTAAAGAACAGGAGGGGATGCGCATGGAGCTTCGGCAGCTTCGCTATTTTGCCGCGGTGGTGGAGGAGGAGACGGTCCTTGCCGCGGCGCGGAAACTGAACATGACCCAGCCGCCGCTGACCGCACAGCTGAAGCAGCTGGAAAAAGAACTGAACTGCAGTCTGTTCCAGCGAAAAGGGCGAAGGCTGCAGGTCACAGAGGCGGGAAAACATTTTTATCAGAAAGCGGTAGTGATCCTCGGTCTGTGCGACGCGGCCATGGCGGAGATGCGAGAGTTTGACAGTGGAACCGCCGGCACTTTGCAGATCGGCGTGGTATCGTCGGTGCAGGAGGGCATCTTTACCGGCTGGCTGACTGCTTTTGCCGCGCGGTATCCGGAAATCCGGTATGAAATCTACAGCGCCAACACCTATCAGCTTCTGGAACAGGTGCGCGCCGGACAGCTGGACCTGGCGGTGGTCCGCACGCCGTTTTCCGCGCCGGATATCGAGCAGAAGGTTCTGCGGGAGGAATCGCTGATGGCGGTGGGACGGGAAGGATTTTTTTCGGGAAAAACCGGACAGGAACGGATCGGTCTGGCCGCATTGGACGGGAAGCCGCTGATCGTCTACCGGCGCTGGGAACAGATCCTGAGAGCGAGATTTGAGGCGGAGGGACTGCTTCCGCAGATCCGCTGCTCCACGGACACAGCCCAGGCCACGCTGGCGCTGGCGGACGGCGGACTGGGCATTGGAATCCTGCCGGCATCCGCGGTTTCCCAGCTTACGGAAAAACAGCTGAAGGTGTGCGTGCTGGAAGACCCGAATCTGACATCAAAAATTGTGATGATCTGTAAGGAACACAGCCTTCTTTCGAGAACGGCGCGGCTGTTCTGGGAACTTGGTTTTATGTGACGCAAAGCGTTTTTCAATGGACGGATGCCGTAACGGTTCTTTTGACTGAACTGTTGCCAAACGATTACGGTCTTTCAAACACGCTCTGGCTATTTCGTTTACGCTGTACTGGGAATGTGCTATACTGAACGAAAGATGTTAAAGCCTTAATAAGATGCTGGGGTCAAAAGCTGGTACCCGCGGAAGGGTTCTGAAAATTCACACGGTTTCGGAACCCAAGAACCTCTAAGCTTTCAAAAATTTGCTAAAACCGTGTCCCCAAAGAAAGAACTCGCAAGCTCAAACAG
>JAGHIA010000057.1 GCA_017887445.1 Fusicatenibacter sp. | reverse complement strand
TGTTAGCCAATGCTGATATATATTCACCCAGTTCATCCGCTGAAAACCAGTTTTCCTTAAATTCAAACCATTCTTTTTCTTTATCGTAAGAACGCAGTTCATTTACAACCTGTTCAAAAGTCATCATTTTTTTACCTCAAAATTTTAATACCCACTTTATTACCCACACGCATTATATCACATGTGGGTAATAAAGTGGGTATTAAATTTCAAATTTCCAGTTCTTTCTCTTACCATCAGGCATCCACATCTACGCTCAATCCCGATTTAAATTCAACGCCCAGCTTCTCATCGTACACCACAATTTTCTCGATGAGTCTTCTGACCAGCACTTCTGAGTATTCTGTGACGGCTGTTGATTGCTCCTCCAGAAAAGAAGTGAGAGTATCGATACGCTCCTGCCGTTCTACGTTTTTCGCTGCTGCAGTCAATATCTCCAGACGCTCCTATTCTTTATTTTCGCGATATCGTTTTTACTCCTCTCCAGGAACTGTTCCTGCTAATTCAACATATTCCTTTAATTTCTTCTGCACACATAATTATCATAAAAAACATTTCCAGTTGCGCTTCTCGATTCTTCGATGGCAGGTGTCAGTGGTTTCTGCGACAACATATATCTTTCATAATATCCGCTATCAATCTGTCGTTCCAGTTCTCTTTTGGAAAGGCGTTCTTTGATGCACAAATTCATATAAAATATGCGCTCGTCCATGCACTTATATACAGACATAATTTTAAGATGGTTCGTCCAACTCAATTGTGTCACCCGTGGTGACACTTTTTCGTTGTCCTTATAAAATTCATAAGACATTAATCTGACCGTATGAAGCAGACTACTGGAACCCGGACATATCCGTGCCCTCCAGAGAAAACTCCACCCGCTCTTTCTTCGAGTCGATTTCTCCCTTGGAAAGCAAGACAACCGTCTCCACATGCCTCGTCATCGGAAACATATCCACCCCTCTCACCTTCCTCACCTCATACCCTTCCCCGCAGATCCACCGCAAATCCCTTGCCAGCGTAGCCGAATCGCAGGAGACATAAACAATCCTCTCCGGCCGCATCTTCACGACCGTTTCCAGCAGAGCCGCGTCGCACCCCTTCCGTGGCGGGTCAACGACGACCACATCCGCCCGCGCCTCTCCTCTGGCGTACATCTTTGGCAGCACCTCCTCGGCTTTTCCGACGAAAAATTCCGCATTTTCAATACCATTGAGCGCCGCATTGCGCCGGGCGTCCTCGATGGCCGCCGGGACAATCTCCACACCGTACACCTTCTTCGCCTTCTGTGCCAGAAACAGCGAAATCGTCCCGATGCCGCAATATAAATCCCACACGGTCTCCTGCCCTTCCAGACCAGCGTATTCCAGCGCCAGTCCATACAGCTTCTCCGTCTGAACAGGATTTACCTGGTAAAAGGAAAGCGGAGAGATCTGATACTTCACTTCGCCGATATAATCGGTAATATAAGGCGTTCCCCACAGTGTCAGAATTCTATTTCCCATGATCACATTGGTCCGTTCCCGGTTGATGCTCGCCGTAATGCTGGTCATACCCGGAATTTTGCCAAGACGTTCTGTCAGCGCATCCTTTTTCGGCACCTGCTCCCCGTTGATGACCAGGCAGACCATCAGCTCCTTTGTGCGGAAGCCGTACCGGATCAGAATATGCCGCACCAGGCCGGTTCCGTTCGTTTCGTCGTATGCGGGGATTTTAAATTCCTCCATCCAGCCAAGCACCGCATCCAGCACCTGCTGATTTTCTTCCACCCCCAGCAGGCAGTTCCTGTTGTTGATGATATCGTGGGTTCTTCCTGCGTAAAAACCTGTCACCAGATTTCCGTCTTTATCGGTTCCCACCGGAAACTGAGCCTTATTGCGGTAACGGAACGGTTCCTCCATGCCGACGATCGGTTCCATCGGCAGCTGTTCAAAACCGCCGATCCTCCGCAGATTGTCTTCAATCTTTTTCTGCTTGAAGCGGAGCTGTTCCTGATAATCCATCATCTGCAGCTGACAACCGCCGCAGGGCCGCGCCAGCGGACACGCCGGCTCTACCCGGTGGGACGAGGGTTTCAGAATCCGCATCAGACGGGCGTAGCCGTAATTTTTCTTGGCCTTCATAATCTTAGCCTCGATGACATCTCCGATGACCGCGTCCTTCACAAAGAGGGTATAGCCGTCTGCCTTGCCTATACCCTCTCCATCGTGTCCCATATCTTCGATTGTCACCGTCAGAATATCATTCTTCTGGTAATCCATTATAAATCTCCTGTTCTGCGGATGTTCGATTCAAACAGTCTGTTATATCCCAGCCAGTCGCCGGAGGCTTCACTGTTGGATTCAAACAGTTCTGTCAACGTTTCCATCTTCGCGTCGGCGTTGTCCGCCAGATTCAGCGCCATAGCTTCCGCCAGCGCCGGTTTTTTTGGCGAACCGTACTCCAGCTCCCCGTGATGAGCCAGGATACAGTGTTTCAGCTTGCTCTCCAGCTCCGCCGGAAAGCCGGCGATCTTTTTCGCTTCGTCGTGAACCATCTCCGCGCCGATCATAATATGCCCCAACAGCTGTCCGTCGTCTGTGTAATCGTTCTGCGGAAACTCGGAAAGTTCCCGTGTCTTTCCGATATCGTGAAGGATTGCCGCTGTGAGCAGCAGATCCCGGTTCAGGATCGGATACACCTTCGCCATGAAGTCGCAGAAGCGGGTCACACTCAGCGTATGCTCCAGCAGGCCTCCCACAAATCCGTGATGGACATTTTTTGCGGCGGAACTGATCTTAAACCGTTTTACCGTCTCCGTATCTTTGACAAACAGCTGCTCCAACAGGCTCAGCAGGTACTGATTTTTCACGGAATGGATGTATTTCAGCAGTGTCTGATACATTTCCTCAATATCGTAACGGCTGGTGGGCAGATAATCGGCGGGATTGTACTCGCCCTCCTCTGCTTTGCGCACGCGTTTGATGGAAACCTGCAGCGCGCCGTTAAAGCTGTTCACATCACCGACGATATCCACATAGTCAAACACGTCAAATTCATTGATTCCCTGGGAATTCGGCTCCCAGATTTTCGCGTCGATGGTTCCCGTGCGGTCCTGAAGGATCACGTTTTCATATGGCTTTCCGTTTTTTGTTACTGCCGGCTGGCGGTGTCTGCACAGGTAAATGCCTGTCATCCGGTTTCCTTCCCGCAGTTCGTTGATATACTTCATAATAGTTATGTACTCCTTCTGTTTCTGTATCTATAGCAAAGTTATCGTAACTATTCGGCTGAATAGTTGCAAGTTATCGTTCACAGCCCTTCATTCGAGCGTGTTTCCAGTCAAATACCCCGCTGCAAGCAACGGGGCATCAGGCTTGCAGCGCTGCAGAACCGCAAGGTTACAGTTCAGCCAGGTCTGTGCATTTCCTGCACAAATCGTACGAAAACGTAACGCATGCGGACATCCGGCCCATCGCAAAGCGATTTTCAATGGCCGGATGCCGTAACAGTTCAGCTGGCTGAACTGTTACACAGCGGGGTATCTGGTCTATGCTCCACTTCTCACACCGCAAACAAAGCGTTTGCGCCTGCTGTGAATGATGACAAATGGCTATTTTTTCTCTGCAACTGCTATATTATATAGTAAAACCGGCATGGATGCAATGAATTTTCATCCGCATTTCCAACAGATTGTGACCGTTCAGCCAGCGGGATAGTGACAGGCCCGGCTGTTACCACTATTTGCCCAGCTGATTAGCCACTCAGATTTCCCCGATTGTAACGGTGAATTCCATCTCCGCATATCCTTCCGCTCCCTTGCGCATAGCGGTAACTTTTACCGTCTGACCAGGACTGCATTTGCCCAGCTGTTCCTGGTACTGTTTCAGGGTCTGAACCTTCTCCTCTCCAATCTGCACGATCACATCGTATTCCATGATCCCTGCAAACACAGCCGGAGAATCCTCCGCCACACTGTTGACCAGAACTCCTTTGGGGATTCCGGTGCGCTGGGAAAGTTCTTCCGTAACGTCCTGCCCCTTGATGCCGATGTACGGACGGGCCTCATTATTGGAAAGACTTTCAATCAGCGACTTGATCTGGGAGATTGCCAGCGCGGTAACGATATTTTTGCTGTCGGAACTGTAGGTCTGCGCGATAATGCCGACGATCTCTCCCTCCAGGTTGATAAGGATTCCGCTTCCCTCCGGACTTCCCAGGATATCCGTAGTCAGCAGGTTATACTCCGTGTCCAGCGTGGAGATTTTGTTGGTCACCGATGTCACCACACCGTAGGCCACGGAATTGCTGTAACCCATGGGGCTTCCAATCGCCAGCACCGGGTCTCCCTGGGACACGCTGTAGGAATTTCCCAGGGGAGCCAGCTCCATTCCGTCCCGGGTTGCCTCAGAAAGCTGCGCCAGCTCTACCTTCAGCACCGTCAAGCCTGTGTTGGCGTCATGTCTCTGATAAATGGCGTCCACGGTGGAGGAATCCCAGAAAGTCACCTGGATCCGCTCCACCTGCTCCACGATACGGTATTCGGTCATAATGAGAAGATCCTGCCCCTTCTCCGCGACGATCAGACCAGTGATCTGCTGCTGGTTTTCGTAGTTCTGATTGAAATAATCCATCTGATTTACGATACCGATGACCGTCACCAGAGAACGCTTGGGGATTTCCGTCGCCGCCAGCATTTCCTGATACAGATTTTCATAATCTTCCAGGGTGATCTCCTGGGCCGGCGCCTGCGTAGGCGTGGGCGTCGGGGACGGCGTCGAGGCAGACTCCGCCTGCAGCGTCACTTCAGACTCCGGCACCGGCTCCTCGTCGCTGGGAATATCCACTTTTTCGCCCCCGTTGACAGCCGCCGAGAATTTCGGCTCCGCTACCGCGAAGGTCAGCGCCGCGATCAGTCCGAACGCCACCGCCGCGCACACAAACAACAGACACCTGAGGATCCACTTGCGCCGGTCCGGCGGGTCTTTTTTGATAGTCTCTTTGATGAATTTATAGGATTTGGGGTCGTTGTCCATAAACTCACTCCTCCGTTAAATTGGCTTTTGATATTTTATCAGAAATTTATGAACATTCTATGAAGAAAAAGCCTATGAAGAAAAATGTATTTTAAACTTTCCCTCTCAGCGATTTTAGGCTATAATGGTAGGCAGAATCACGCAACCGGAGGAAACAACATGAATCAAAAAGCGCTTCAAACCCTCGAGTTTGATAAAATCATAGAACAGCTGACCGGCTACGCCAGTTCCCCCATGGGCCAGAAGCTCTGCCAGGAACTGCGTCCCTCGTCCGACATCTCCCAGATCGATCATATGCAGACGGAGACCCACGACGCACTGAACCGCCTGTTCAAGCGCGGCCGGATCTCCTTTGGCGGCGCCAAGGACATCCGCGGCTCGCTGAAACGGCTGGAAATCGGCAGCTCCCTGAATATTCCGGAACTGCTTCAGGTCGCCGGACTTCTTGAAAACACGGCCCGCGTAAAATCCTACGGCCGCCACGAAAACGCAGACACCGCTGAGGACTCCCTGGATATCCTGTTCGACTCCCTGGAGCCGCTGACGCCCCTCTCCACGGAGATCCGCAGATGTATTCTCTCGGAAGAGGAAATCAGCGACGACGCCAGCGCGAAGCTGAAACAGATCCGCCGTGCCATCCGCGCGGCCGGCGATAAGATTCACACCCAGCTGAACTCCCTGGTCAATGGCGCCTACCGCACCTATCTTCAGGACGCGGTGGTGACCATGCGCGACGGCCGCTACTGCATCCCCGTGAAAGCGGAGTACAAAAGCCAGGTTCCTGGCATGATCCACGACCAGTCCGCCACCGGTTCCACCATTTTTGTGGAGCCCATGGCAGTGGTAAAACTGAACAACGACATCCGCGAGCTGGAACTGAAGGAGGAGGAGGAGATCCAGGTCATCCTCTCCACACTGAGCGGTCAGGTTGCGGAACATCTGGACGCTCTGCGCTATAATCTGGAAAACATGGTGGCCCTGGACTTTATCTTCGCCCGCGCCTCGCTGGCCATGGATCAGGACGCCAACCGACCGCTGTTCAACACGGAAGGGAAAATCCATCTGCGCAAGGCCCGCCATCCGCTCATCGACCGGAAAAAAGTCGTTCCCATCGACGTGACTCTGGGAGAGGAGTTCGATCTTCTGATCGTCACCGGACCCAACACCGGCGGAAAGACCGTCTCCCTGAAAACCGTGGGACTGCTGACGCTGATGGGCCAGTCCGGACTGCATATCCCGGCCCTTGACCGCTGCTCTCTGGCGGTGTTCGACGAGGTTTACGCGGACATCGGCGACGAACAGAGCATCGAGCAGTCGCTGAGTACCTTTTCATCCCATATGACCAACGTGGTCTCTTTCCTGTCAAAGGCCGATCCCAGGTCCCTGGTGCTTTTCGACGAGCTGGGCGCGGGCACCGACCCGACAGAGGGCGCGGCGCTGGCCATCGCCATCCTCTCCTCGCTCCACGAGCAGGGAATCCGCACCATGGCCACGACCCACTACAGCGAGCTGAAGATCTACGCGCTTTCCACACCCGGCGTGGAAAACGCCTGCTGCGAGTTTGATGTGGAAACGTTAAGTCCCACCTACCGCCTGCTGATCGGCGTTCCCGGAAAGAGTAACGCCTTCGCCATCTCCAGCAAGCTTGGCCTGCCGGATTACATCATCGAAAAAGCCAAGGAGCAGATCAGCGAGCAGGACGAGTCCTTTGAGGACGTTCTGACCACCCTGGAGCAGAACCGGATCACCATGGAAAAAGAGCAGGAGGAGATCCGCCGCTACCGCCAGGAAGTGGAGGAGCTGAAAGGCCGCCTGGCCAAGGAACGGGAACGTCTCGACGAACGGCGGGACAAGATTCTTGCAAAAGCCACCGAGCAGGCTCAGACGATCTTAAGCGAGGCCAAGGAATACGCGGACCAGACCATGCGCGATTTCCAGAAATTCGGCCATGAAAATATTTCGGTCAGCGAAATGGAAAAGAAACGCACCGAGCTAAGGGAAAAGATGGAACGCCTGGACAAGAAAAAATCCAAGGCAGAGCAGCCGAAAAAAACCGGAAACTTAAAGCCAGGGGACCTGAAGCTTGGCGATTCCGTAAAGGTACTCAGCATGAATCTGAAGGGAACCGTAAGCTCCAAACCGGACAGCAAAGGCTTCCTGTTTGTGCAGATGGGAATCATGCGTTCCAAAATCCATATCTCCGATCTGGTACTCATTGACGAGCCGGTGATCACCGGACCGTCCATGGCAAAGACCGGAACCGGAAAGCTGAAGCTCTCTAAATCCGCCACCATCTCCACGGAGATCAACCTGCTTGGCAAGACGGTGGACGAGGCCATCGCCGAGCTGGATAAATATCTGGACGACGCTTATCTGGCCCATCTTCCCAGCGTCCGCGTCGTTCACGGAAAAGGAACCGGCGCCCTGCGAAAAGGCGTCCACAATTACCTGCGCCGCCTGAAATACGTTTCCGAGTTCCATCTGGCGGAATTTGGAGAAGGCGATGCCGGCGTAACTATCGTAACGTTCAAAAAATAAAGGAGGCTCTCATGGTATCCAAACAGAGAATTCTGATTGTCGACGACGACAACAATATCGCGGAGCTGATCTCGCTGTATCTGACCAAAGAATGTTATGACACCCAGATCGTCAACGACGGCGAGGAAGCGCTCCGGGCGTTTGAAAGCTTCCGTCCGAATCTGATCCTGCTGGATCTGATGCTCCCGGGCATCGACGGCTATCAGGTATGCCGGGAGATCCGCCACAGTTCCGACGTGCCGATCATCATGCTCTCCGCCAAGGGGGAGGTGTTCGACAAGGTGCTGGGCCTGGAGCTGGGCGCCGACGATTACATCATCAAACCTTTTGACTCCAAAGAACTGGTCGCCCGGGTCAAAGCGGGCCTCCGCCGGTTCCAGGCGGCCCGGCCGGTGCCTGTGACGCCGCCCAATGTAAAATGCGTGGAATACCCGGACCTGATCATCAACCAGACCAACTATTCCGTCATCTACCAGGGCAAGGCCGTCGACATGCCGCCAAAAGAACTGGAGCTTTTGTATTTCCTGGCATCCTCACCCAACCAGGTGTTTACCAGAGAACAGCTTCTGGACCACATCTGGGGGTACGAGTACATCGGCGACACCCGCACGGTGGACGTTCACATCAAACGCCTCCGGGAAAAGATCAAGGACCACGAAACCTGGGCCATCAGCACCGTCTGGGGCATCGGCTATAAATTCGAGGTCCGGACACCATGAACCGGACCTTGTACAAAAAATTCATCCTTGCCTATGTGATCTTCGGGATCGCAGGCTTTATCTTTCTCTCCACGGCCGGCTCCCGGGTGATCGAGCGTTATCTCACCGAGTCGGCCGGGTCCTCGCTGACCCGGGCGGCCCGCAGCATCGCCGGCAGCCAGGCCAGCCGCTATTATCAGGAAGAAAGCACCCTGCAGGCGCTGTACAGAAATCTGGATACCCTGGCCACCTACCAGGACGCCCAGATCTGGCTCATCAGTCCCGGAGGCGAGATCCTTCTGAACACCGAGGAACCTCTGGACACGGAAAATCCTCAGGTGATCTCCGGCTTCGACCCGGTGGCTCTCGGCAGCAGTTACTACTCCACCGGAGATTTCTTCGGCCAGTTTGACACCGACATGCTCAGCGTCATGGTTCCCGTCACCTCCAACTACTCCATCAATGGCTATGTGGCGATCCACACCTCCCTGAACGACATTTACGCCCAGAGAGAAGCCATGCTGCTGCGGGTAGACCTTCTGTTCCTGGTCATCTTTCTGTTTTCCTTCAGCATTCTGGCGCTGTTCTCGCTCACCGTCTACCGGCCGCTCCAGAAGATCATCCAGGGCGCCGACGAATACGCGGAAGGAAACCTGACCTACCAGATCCAGGTAAACTCCCAGGACGAAATGGGATATCTGGCCCGGACCTTAAACTACATGTCCGGGGAACTGAACAAGATCGGAGAATACCAGAAAAAATTTGTAGCCAACGTCTCCCACGACTTCCGCTCGCCGCTGACCTCCATCAAAGGCTATGTGGAAGCCATCGCCGACGGCACAATCCCGCCGGAAATGCAGGACCGCTACCTGAACATCGTCCTGTTCGAGACAGACCGGCTGAACAAACTGACCCAGAGCCTGCTGACACTGAACGACATAGACAGCAAAGGGAACATGCTGGAGATCACCTCCTTCGACATCAACGCCGTGATCAAAAACACAGCGGCGGCCTTCGAAGGCATCTGCACCTCCCGGAAGATCACCATCAGCCTGGTCATCCCATCGCCGACACTGTACGTCACGGCAGATATGGGAAAGATCCAGCAGGTGCTGTACAATCTGATCGACAACGCCGTCAAATTTTCCAACAACGACTCCACCATCACGGTAGAGACCACAGAAAAATACCGGAAAGTATTTGTATCCGTGAAAGATTCCGGCATCGGGATTCCCAGGGACAGCCTTTCCAAAATCTGGGAACGGTTTTACAAGATCGACGCTTCCCGCGGAAAAGACCGGAAAGGAACGGGGCTGGGTCTTTCCATCGTCAAGGAGATCATCAGCGCCCACAACCAAAACATCAACGTGATCAGCACGGAAGGCGTTGGGACCGAATTTATCTTTACGCTTGATAAGGCGGAATAGAGTGCAGGGGGACGGAGGGAAGGAGGAGGCGGCGGCCGGGGGAATATGGGATGTGTGCTCACTCCGACATACGGACAGAGTCGGACACAGTGTCCGTCGGCTTTCAGAGCAGGCTTTTCGCTGTTTCGGGCGATTGGCTTTGTCTGCTCTGAGTCCGGCGGACACTGTGTCCGGCTCTGTTCGTATGTAGTCGCAAGCACGCATCTCCATATTCCCCCGGCCGCCGCCTCCTCCTTCCCTCCTGTTCCTGGCTGCGTGAGGTTGTGTGTTGTGTGAGCTGACGCGTGTTTGAAAATCGCGTTCTGCTAGATGCGCATGATAGCTTGTGGAAAATTCGTTTCATTAGGAAACGTAACGGGTTCGCTGACTGATTTTGGGGCAGGTTCTGCGTAAATTGTGACGCGCATCTTGAAGAAAGCAATTTTCAAATACACCCTAATGTTCTAATATTCTAATGTTCTAATATTCTAATGTTCTAATATTCTAATGTTCTAATCTTCTAATCTGTACTCCATTCTGCGGATGCGGTCTGTCATGCCGCAATTTTTATAAAATGCGATTGCGTCTTTATTGAATGCCCAGACGCCAAGATCGATCATTTTGCATTTCTGCTCCTGCGCTTTTTGCTTGCAGCACTCGAAAAGTCTTTTGCCTATTCCGTTTCTCTGATAAGCTTTCAGGACACAGATATCATCTATATAGAAACAGTCAAAATCGACATATGTGGAGTGATCCCTGTAAGAGATCACCCAGGCAAAAGCATATCCTACTACCTCACCGCTATCCGTTTCAGCAATATAGATGGTATGTTTCGGATCATTTAACCGCTCGGCAAATGTCTCCCTCGTAAAATATCGGGCTTCCGCTTTGAATAAATCAGGTCTCCCTTCGTGATGTATGTCCGCAATTTCTTTCTGAAGCGGCTGGATACGCTCACAATCATCTATAACAGCAGTTCTTATCTTTATGTTCATTTTCTCTATTCCTTTCTAACAGAACATGTTTGAAAAATCATTCCTGTAATCTGCACGCCCCACATTACCGAAACTTTCCCCAAAATCAATCAACGTAACACGCTATGCCACATCCACTGTTCACAACACCTCAGCCAGCCGGACTCCGAACTATTACGGCATCCATCCATGAAAAATCACTTCGCGCCAGAACGGATGCCCACAGGCTCTACGTTTTCACACAGCCTGTGCAGTAAATGCCCAGACCTAACTGATCGATTATCGCCATTTCGTCTCCTCCACCTTCTGCTGTCCACTCCCGCCCTCACCCCTCCGCCGCCACTACCAGAAATCCGGCGTGCCGGCTGCGGCTCCGGCGCTGGGGCGTGGCTGCGGCGAGCGGGCGGAAATATGGAAATGCGTGCTTGCGACTACATACGGACAGCGCAGGGGAACGTGTCCGCCGGACTCAGAGCGGGCAAAACCAAACCGCCCAAAACAATCCATACACCGCTCTGAAAGCCGGCGAACACGCTCCCCTGCGCTGTCCGTATGTCGGAGTGAGCACACATTCCATATTTCCACCCGCCGCCGCAGCCACGCCCCAGCAGCCGGAGCCACAGCCGGCACGCCGGATTTCGTCCCCCCTACCACATAAAATCCCGCAGCCGTCCCTCCTTCTGCATATGCGCAAACCCCTGCTGCCGCAGCGCCTCATACAACACAATGGCCACCGAATTCGCCAGATTCAGCGACCGGATATCCTCATTCATAGGAATCCGCACCGCCGTATCCGGATGCCGCACCAGGATCTCCTCCGGAATCCCTGCGCTCTCCTTGCCGAACATGATAAAACAGTCCTCCTCATACCGCACATCCGTGTAAATCTGCTTTGCCTTCGTGGTAGCCATATAAATCTTCGCTCCCGGATTCTTTGCCAGAAAATCTTCATAATCCAGATAAGTGGTCACATCCAGATCCTTCCAGTAATCCATCCCGGCTCTCTGAATGGCCTTCTCGTTCAGCCGGAATCCCAGCGGCTCAATCAGATGCAGCCGCGTCCCGGTCGCCACGCAGGTGCGCCCGATATTTCCCGTATTGGACGGTATCTCCGGCTCCAACAATACAATATTCATCTTTGACATACTTTCTTTCCTCTCTGCTCATGCAACGTTACAGTCCATCCTGCCATTATCCCGCAAAGTGTTCAACCTGTTCTTCCATACGATACCACTCGTCTGTCTGCGGCTTATCCAGATAGCGTACTTCCTCTCCATTGCGGAGGACCCGCTCTTTCCCTGCCGTGGTCCTCCCTATCACCACGGCGGAAATCTGATGTCTGGCCAGTTCCCGTACCAGCTGCGCTCCGTCCGGCGCAGCCACAAGCAGCATATCCGTGCAGAACAGCTGATATGGATTCAATGAAAAATATTCACAGAGTTCTATGGTCTCCTGCCGGATGGGGATCCGTTTCAGTTCCATATCCAGACCGATTCCCGCATGCTCCGCCATCTCCCACAGCGCCGCGAAGATCCCGCCCCGTAAAACAGCCTTCATGGGATATCTCCCTTTTTCCTTCAGAACCTTCACCGCCGCCGGAAGAACCCTCGTTCCGGCCATCTCTGCCGCATCACACAGAAAGCCTTCGGAAAAATGTCCCTTCAGATGCTCTCTTTGTTCCCTTGCCAGCATTCCCGCCGCGGTGGCCGCGATGGTCCCCACGCCCACCAGGTCCATCTCCGGATCCGGCAGCAGCGGCAGCTCCTTGGCCTTTCCAACCGCTGTCACACTGACCACCGGACAAAGTACCTGTCCGCTCACCTCCGTGTGACCGCCAAGAATTGCCGCGCCATATGCGCCCGCCTCATTGTCCAGGCGTCTGATCAGCGTTTTCAGACGTGATTCCTCGAAGGTTTCCGGCAAGAGAAGATTTACCGTGATCCCCACCGGCTCCGCGCCCGCTGCCAGCAAATGACCGCAGGCTTCCCGCACCGCGCATTCCGGCGCTTCTGTTGGAAATCCGGCAGAGCTTCCGCAGGCCGTCACCGTAAGCTGCCCGCTCTCGCTCTCGTTCTCATCCTCAGTCCCGGCGCAGCCGCGGAATATTCCGCAGCTGCAGCCATAGGCGGGAGAAATCACCACATCCTCCCGCCTTTTCTCCAACACACGGAGTACAGAACGGCTAAGGGCCGCCTGCGTCAGTTTTCCTTTTCTCATACATTTCCTCCCAGAGCATGTCTCAAACTTTTTGGAGCGTATTTACGCACATCCTGCAGAAAACAATTTTCAAATACACTCCAGAGCGTACCTGAAAATTGGTCGTAACAGTTCGCCGTTGCTGAACCATTACACGCTATGCGATGCACAGAAACTGCATTGTTACGAAAAATGCCGCATACCGGCCGCCTCAGCTCTCCGAGCTGCCGCTTCCCCCGTCTCCGCCGCTTCCATCACTTCCACTGCTTCCGTCTCCATCATCACCACTTCCTGAACCGTTCCCGCCGCTCCCGTCTCCCGCTCCATCTCCATTGGAATCCTGTCCGCCGTCGGGGGGAGTGTCGTTGTTCTGGGTTGTTGTGGGCGACACACCGCCTGGATATTTTGACGCCGCCTCGCTGACCTTGTTCAGGTCATTGGACGCGATCGCCGCCTCCATCGCCGCCCGCGCCTCGGCATCATCGGTTTTTGTTCCCACCCGGTAGGTATTCGGCGTCATGTTGTAGGTGCTGGAATTTACCTGCTCCCGGGTTTCCTCTCCATTTACTGTCACCACCTTCCAGAGCCGCGCCGTATAGCCGGTATGGCCGCCGGATTTCTGAGTCACGGAACCGTAGGCCGCGGACGGATCCGCCTCCAGCTCTGTGGTGGATTCCGTTGTGGACAGAGTCTCGCTCTCATAGGTGACGCTGCGGTTGGGATCCCGCGTCTCGTGGCCGTAGATAATGAAGCCAATCTCACTTCCATCCGCGTATCCCATAATATAAATGGGTGCGTCTGTGTTGTTGACAAACCGGAAATCCTTATAACCTTCCGCGATTGCCGCGTCCATGGACGGCTTGACATAGTTGACGATCATCGAGTGATTGGAGCGCTCCGTCACCTCCAGTTCCGCCCTCAGCACCGCCAGATACAGTGTCGTGGAAACCTGACAGATTCCTCCGCCGTAAGTCTCCACTACGCTTCCCATCTCGTAGGACGCCGCTGGCGCATAGCCATTCTCCTCATCAAACGGAACAACGATCTCCTCCATGGAAAATTCCTCTCCCGGATAGAGCACCGTGCCGTTGACCAGCTCCGCTCCCCGCTTTACGTTCTTTTTGCGGTTGGAATTGCTGCCGGAATAGTTTGTGCTGCTGCTGCCCAGGGCGTCATGTACCAGTGCCAGCTGCGCCGTGTCTCCCTGCGCCTCATCCACATCGGTGACAAGCACCACGCTGCCGTTTCCGCCGTGCCATTCGCCGCTCATGTAGGCAGCCACCTTTTCCACCGAAGCGTCGGTGTTGATGGTATAGCCGTCCTGACCCTCATGAACGACAAAGCTTCCGTTTTCCAGCGTCAGCGCCGCATCCACCGCCGAGGTGTTCATGACGCCGGCCTGGTTTTCAAGCACGCTGCGCACAGCATCCCCGTCCACGGAAAACTGCAGTTCCAGCACCTCCGGACCCGTCTCCTCCAGATACTTCCGTACCTTGAAGCGTTCCAGGACATTTCCTCTCTGGCCTGCGTACAGCGCCTGGCGGACCACATCCATGTTTACACAGGAAAGTCCCAGTTCCCCGGCTGTGGTCTGCACCGACTGATTCCCGGCATGGAAGCTGATGACGCTGCCTTTCAGCTCCTCCATCTTTTCGTTGACTGCCTGGGTGATCTCCTCCTCGTTCATGCCGCCGACACTGATATTTTCAATATAGACCCCCTCAAGCGCCGTTTCCGGAATCTGGGCCTGCACGTTCCTGGCACATCCGAACACAGCAAAAAGGCTGACTGCCAAAACGGCACAGCCATGGATCCATCTTTTTTTCATCGATATTGTTCCTTTCGTTCCTGTTCACAGCAGCCGCAGACATTTGCTGTCTGCGGCGTGAAAATTGCTTTTTCTAAACTAAAAATGATACGATTGTGGGCACTACCATTGCGATCACCAGGATTACGGCAATCACTCCTGCGACAATTCTCTTACGCTTTGAATCCTTATACATGCTTTCTCCTTACAATTCTTCCATAAGTAGACAGGATAGTGTCGATCATTCTTGACGCTTCATTTTTCGTCATACTGCAGATCTCCACATCCAGTTTCAGGTTATGATATTCTGTCAGATCCTTCAGATAGCCAATCTGCGCTTTGGTGACCGGTCCCTCCCGTTTTACCTTGCAGATCAGCGGTTTTGTCCGGAACCACTCCGGATGCTCCGCCTGATACCGCTGCTCCAGGATCCGGTAAAGCTCCAGCGTTTCCTGGGCGTCGTCCATGGCGCGGTGCGCATTCTCCCGGCAGATGCCGAAATGCCCGCACAGAAACTCCAGGCTGCGGCTCTCCAGCTCCGGCAGCGCCAGGCGGGCGATGGTCAGAGTGTCCAGAGCCTCTTTTTCAAACTCCAGGCCCAGGTTCACCGCGTTGTGCTTGACAAAGCCATAATCAAAGGAAATATTGTGGCCAAGCAGCGGCAAAGAGCCGCAGAACGCTACCAGCTCCGGCACCGCCTGCTCCCTTGTGGGGGCATTCTTGACCATTTCCCCGGTAATCCCGGTCAGGCCGGTGATCCGCGGCGGGATTTTCATCTGAGGATTGATAAAGGTAGCATACCGCTCTTTCACCTCCCCGTCAACCACTTTAATGGCTCCGATCTCCAGGATCCGGTCTGTCTTCGGCATAAGTCCCGTGGTCTCCAGATCCAGCACTACAAAATCTTTCATTCCATTTCTCCTCGTTTTTTTCCGACAGCCATCCACATTGACCGCTCACAGCCGTCCGCAGGCAGCCTAGAGCGTGTTTGAAAATTCATTCCCGCAATCTGCACGCCCCACTTTGCGTGGAATTTGCCCCAAAATCAGTCAGCGTAGCCCGCTACGCCTCCTGGTTTTGGAACAAATTCCCCACAAACTGTGA
>JAGHIA010000056.1 GCA_017887445.1 Fusicatenibacter sp. | reverse complement strand
GGAGGAATACCAGCATGATTCAGCAGGAAAGTAGACTGACAGTCGCTGACAACACCGGTGCAAAAGAGATCTTATGCATTCGTGTTATGGGCGGTTCTACAAGAAGATATGCGAACATCGGCGATGTGATCGTTGCTTCCGTTAAAGATGCAACACCAGGCGGCGTTGTTAAAAAAGGTGATGTGGTAAAGGCTGTTGTTGTAAGAAGCGTTAAGGGCGTTCGCCGCAAAGACGGTTCCTACATCAAGTTTGACGAGAATGCAGCCGTTATCATCAAAGATGACAAAACTCCAAGAGGAACCCGTATTTTTGGACCAGTAGCCAGAGAGCTTCGTGAGAAACAGTTCATGAAGATTGTTTCCTTAGCTCCGGAAGTATTATAGGAGGGCAGTTATGTCAGTGAAGATTAAGAAAGGTGATACCGTTAAGGTGATCGCCGGTAAAGATAAAGACAAGGAAGGCAAAGTTCTTTCTGTCGATGCAAAGAAACGCCGTGTCGTTGTGGAAGGCATCAACATGATCACAAAGCATGAGAAGCCGTCCATGTCCAATCAGCAGGGTGGAATCGTAAACAAAGAGGCTTCGATTGACATTTCCAACGTTATGTACGTTCACAAGGGAAAAGCTACCAGAATCGGCTACAAGATCGAGGACGGAAAGAAAGTACGCGTTGCGAAATCAACCGGAGAAGTGATTGATTAAGGAAGAGAGGAGGCCAAACCGTGAGTAGATTAAAAGATCTTTACAACGAGCAGATCGTTGACGCAATGATGAAGAAATTCCAGTATAAGAACGTTATGGAAGTGCCGAAGCTCTCCAAAATCGTAGTAAATATGGGTGTTGGTGAAGCAAAGGAGAACGCGAAGCTTCTGGACGCTGCGGTAAGCGATATGGAAGCTATCACCGGCCAGAAGGCAGTGACCACAAAAGCGAAAAAATCCGTGGCTAACTTCAAGATCCGTGAGGGCATGCCGATTGGCTGCAAGGTTACACTGAGAGGCGAGAAAATGTACGAGTTCGCAGACCGTCTGATCAACCTGGCGCTGCCGCGCGTGCGTGACTTCCGCGGTGTAAATCCGAACGCTTTCGATGGCAGAGGAAACTATGCTCTTGGTATCAAAGAGCAGCTGATCTTCCCGGAAATCGAGTATGATAAAGTAGATAAGGTAAGAGGTATGGATGTAATCTTCGTTACAACCGCCAAGACCGATGAAGAAGCTCGTGAATTATTGACATTATTCAATATGCCATTTGCAAAGTAATTAGGAGGAATTGATTCATGGCTAAGACAGCAATGAAAATCAAACAGCAGCGCAAACAGAAATTCTCCACAAGAGAATACAACCGCTGCAGAATCTGTGGTCGTCCACATGCTTATCTGAGAAAATACGGAATCTGCAGAATCTGCTTCCGTGAATTAGCATATAAGGGCCAGATTCCTGGTGTGAAAAAGGCAAGCTGGTAAATTATAAGAAGGAGGCAAATTCAAATGACTATGAGTGATCCGATTGCAGATATGCTTACAAGAATCCGTAATGCAAACACTGCAAAACATGATACAGTAGATGTACCTGCATCGAAAATGAAAATCGCTATTGCTGATATCCTTGTAAACGAAGGATATATCGAAAAGTATGATCTGGTAGATGACGGTTCCTTCAAGACCATTCACATCACCCTGAAATACGGCGCTGATAAGAATGAGAAGATCATCACAGGATTAAAGAGAATCTCCAAACCTGGTCTGCGTATCTACGCCGGCAAGGATGAGCTGCCGAAGGTACTGGGCGGTCTGGGAATCGCGATCCTGTCCACCAACAAAGGTGTGATCACCGACAAAGAGGCCCGCAAACTCCAGGTAGGCGGCGAGGTTCTCGCATTCGTGTGGTAAGCATTGAACACTTAACGAGGGCAAGCCGCAAGGCGCGCTTGCTCAAATAGAAACTGAAAACAGAGAAGACCCCTGCGTCTTCTCCGAAAATCTAAGTTATAGGAGGAAATTTGGTATGTCACGAATTGGAAGACTGCCAGTGGCGATTCCTGCAGGCGTTACTGTAGAGATCCAGGAAGCAAACCACGTTGTAGTAAAAGGACCGAAAGGCCAGCTGGAGAGAACTCTCCCGGCTGAGATGGAAATCAAGTTAGAGGATGGTCAGGTAGTTGTTACCAGACCGAGCGATCTGAAGAAGATGAAATCCCTTCACGGACTGACGAGAACCCTGATCCATAACATGGTTGTCGGCGTAAGCGAAGGATATACAAAAACTCTCGAAGTAAATGGTGTTGGTTACAGAGCGGCAAAACAGGGCAACAAGCTGGTTCTGTCTCTGGGATACTCCCATCCGGTAGAGATGGTAGACCCGGACGGACTTACCTCCACAGTTGAGGGCAACAAGATTGTTGTTTCCGGTATCGATAAAGAAAAAGTCGGACAGTACGCCGCTGAGATCAGAGACAAGAGAAGACCTGAGCCGTACAAGGGCAAGGGAATCAAGTATGCTGATGAGGTAATCAGACGTAAGGTTGGTAAGACCGGTAAGAAATAATTAAGGAGAGTGTGAAAATGATTAGTAAAGTATCAAGAGCGCAGGTGCGCCAGAAAAAGCACAGAAGATTACGCAATCATATCGTTGGAACCGCACAGCGTCCGCGTCTTTGCGTATTCCGAAGCAATAACCATATGTATGCTCAGATTATTGACGATACAGTTGGACGTACTTTAGTTTCAGCTTCTACTCTTCAGAAAGACGTAAAAGCAGAAGTAGAGAAAACCAACAACGTAGAGGCAGCAGCATATCTTGGAACCGTGTTAGGCAAAAAAGCAGTAGAGGCTGGTATTGAGGAAGTTGTCTTTGACAGAGGCGGATTTATATATCAGGGTAAGATTCAGGCATTTGCAGACGCAGCAAGAGAAGCTGGACTGAAATTCTAAGAAAGGAAGGAAAAGAACACATGAAGCGTACTATTATTGATGCAAGCCAGTTCGAGCTGGAAGAAAAAGTCGTATCAATTAAGCGTGTTACCAAGGTTGTTAAAGGTGGTCGTAACTTCCGTTTCTCAGCTTTAGTAGTTGTAGGCGACGGCAACGGACACGTTGGCGCAGGACTTGGAAAGGCGGCAGAAATTCCGGAAGCGATCCGCAAAGGAAAAGAAGACGCTATGAAGAAACTGGTAAACGTAGCCATCGATGAGACAGGAAGTATCACACATGACTATGTAGGAAAATTCGGAAGTGCAGAGGTTCTGCTGAAGAGAGCTCCGGAAGGTACCGGTATCATCGCAGGCGGTCCTGCCCGTGCCGTGATCGAGCTTGCAGGTATCAAGAATATCCGTACCAAATCTTTAGGCTCCAGAAACAAACAGAACGTTGTACTTGCTACAATCGCAGGTTTAAGTGAGCTGAAGACTCCGGAAGAAGTGGCAAAACTTCGCGGCAAATCTGTAAACGAACTGTTTGCTTAAGGAGGACATGGAAAATGGCAGATAAATTAAAAGTAACTCTGGTAAAATCTCCGATCGGCTGTGTTCCGAAACACAGAAAGACCGTAGAGGCGCTGGGACTGAAAAAGGTAAACAAGACAGTGGAACTGCCGGATAACGCAGCAGTCCGCGGTATGGTAAATCAGGTATCTTACCTGGTGAAAGTAGAAGAAGCATAATAGAAGCTCAGAAGGAGGTACCGTAATGGAATTATCAAATTTACAGCCGGCAGCAGGCTCCAAACACAGCGATAACTTCCGCAGAGGCCGTGGACACGGTTCAGGAAACGGAAAGACAGCTGGTAAGGGCCACAAAGGCCAGAAGGCTCGTTCCGGAGCGCCGAGACCGGGCTTTGAAGGCGGTCAGATGCCATTATACAGACGTCTTCCTAAGAGAGGATTCACCTGCAGAAATTCCAAAGAGATCGTTGGAATCAACGTATCTGCACTGAATCGTTTTGAGGACGGTGCAACTGTTACTGTCGAGACAATGATCGAGAGCGGACTGGTTACCAATCCGAAAGACGGTGTTAAGATTCTTGGCAACGGTGAAATTTCCAAGAAGCTCAACGTGAAAGTAGACGCATGCAGCGAAGGCGCAAAAGCAAAAATTGAAGCGGCAGGTGGAACAGTCGAGGTGATCTAATGTTTAAGACACTGGTCAACGCATTTAAAATCAAGGATGTGCGCCATAAGATCCTGTACGTTCTCCTGATGCTGTGCGTGATCCGTCTTGGATCTCAGATGCCTGTTCCAGGAGTAAACACAGATTACTTCAGCACATTCTTTGAAAACAGCACAAACGAGGCATTCAGCTTTCTGAATGCCTTTACGGGTGGAGGATTCGATCAGTTCTCCATCTTTGCACTGAGCATTACCCCGTACATTACATCTTCCATCATCATCCAGCTTCTTACCATCGCCATTCCAAAATTGGAAGAGATGCAGAGAGATGGTGAGGATGGAAGAAAGAAAATGACGGCGATCACCCGTTACGTTACGGTTGGCCTGTCACTGTTCGAGTCGGTTGCCCTGGCGGTCGGCTTCGGAAGACAGGGTCTTCTCAAAGAGTTCAACGCCGTAAACGTGATCGTGGCAGTCGCTGTTCTGACCGCAGGTTCTGCGTTCCTGATGTGGGTGGGCGAGCAGATCAACGATAAGGGCATCGGAAACGGTATTTCCATCGTACTTCTCGTCAATATTCTCTCCCGTGTTCCTCAGGATATGATCACTCTGTACGAGACTTTCGTGCAGGGGCAGACCCTTGCGAAAGCGGCGCTGATGTGGGTGATCATCATTGCAGTGATTATTGGCGTTGTTGTACTCGTTCTTATTCTGAACGGGGCTGAGAGAAAAATTCCCGTACAGTATTCCAAGAAAATGGCAGGGCGCAAAATGCTCGGCGGACAGTCTTCCCATATTCCGCTGAAAGTTAATACCGCCGGCGTTATCCCCATCATTTTCGCATCTTCCATTATGTCTTTCCCGTCGATGATTCTTACATTCATGGGCAAGAGCAATATCGGAGGATGGGGCGGAAAGATTCTCTCGATGCTCAATTCCAACAACTGGTTTGACCCTGCGCAGCCGTTAAGCTCTATCGGTCTGATCCTTTATATCGTAATGGTTATTTTCTTCGCGTATTTCTATACGTCCATTACCTTCAATCCGATGGAGGTTGCCGACAATATGCGCAAACAGGGCGGCTTTATTCCAGGCATCCGTCCGGGTAAATCCACCGTGGATTATCTGACCAGTATTTTGAATTACATTATCTTTATAGGAGGTGCCGGACTGACCATCGTGGCCGTGATCCCATTCTTCTTCAACGGTTTCTTTAACGCGAACGTATCCTTCGGAGGAACTTCTCTGATCATTATCGCCAGCGTTATTCTGGAAACTCTGAAGCAGATTGAGTCCATGATGCTGGTTCGTAACTATAAAGGCTTTCTGAATGATTGACATTTTCAGGGGCTGCTGCGATATGCGGCAGGCCCTTAAAGTGTATATTGCGTAACAGCTTAAGAAGAGGAGGAAATGGGTATGAAGATTATCATGCTTGGAGCACCAGGGGCCGGAAAAGGAACACAGGCAAAGAAGATTGCCGCTCAGTATCAGATTCCGCACATCTCCACAGGAGATATTTTCCGCGCCAACATCAAAGAGGGAACGGAGCTTGGAACGAAGGCGAAAGCCTACATGGATAAGGGCGAGCTGGTTCCTGACGAGCTGACCTGTGATCTTGTGGTCGACAGAATTTCCAAGCCGGACGCGGCAAACGGCTACGTTCTGGACGGATTCCCGAGAACCATTCCGCAGGCGGAGGCGCTGACCCGCGCACTGAACGCCAGAGGGGAAAAGATCGATTTCGCGATCAATGTGGAAGTTCCGGATGAGAACATTGTCCGCCGCATGGGAGGACGCCGTGCCTGCCTGAAATGCGGAGCGACCTATCATGTGGAGTACAACGCACCGAAGACAGAAAATGTCTGCGATGTATGCCAGGGCGAACTGGTGCTGCGCGACGATGATAAGCCGGAGACCGTTCAGAAACGTCTTTCGGTTTACCATGCCCAGACTCAGCCGCTGATCGACTATTATCAGGCCGAGGGTGTGCTTGCCGAGGTAGACGGAACACAGGATATCGACGTTGTGTTCCAGGATATCACGAAGATTTTAGGAGCGTAAGAAATGTCCGTATCAATTAAAACTGCCAGTGAGATCGAGAAGATGCGTCACGCGTGCCACCTTCTGGAGAAGGTGCATGACCAGCTGGGAAAAGCGATCCGTCCGGGAATGTCAACCTGGGAGATTGACCGTCTGGGCGAGGAGATGATCCGCAGCTTCGGATGCGTCCCGAACTTTCTGAACTACAATGGGTATCCGGCATCCATCTGTGTGTCGGTCAACGACGAAGTGGTGCATGGAATCCCCAGCAAACGTCGGATCCTCAGGGAGGGCGATATCGTCAGCCTGGACGCCGGCCTGATTTACGAAGGATACCACTCGGACGCCGCGCGCACCCACGCGGTGGGAGAGATCAGTCCCGAGGCGAAACAGCTGATGAAGGTAACGAGAGAGTGCTTCTTTGAGGGAATCAAGTATGCAAAGGCAGGCCATCATCTCCACGAGATTTCCAGAGCCATCGGCGAGTATGCCGAGCGCTTTGGCTACGGGGTGGTGAGAGATCTGTGCGGTCACGGGATCGGAACGAGTCTGCACGAGGACCCGCAGATCCCTAACTATCCGCAGCGGAGCCGCGGCATCCGCCTTCAGCCGGGAATGACGCTGGCCATTGAGCCGATGATCAACATGGGCCGTGCGGAGGTGCGCTGGCTGGACGACGACTGGACGGTCGTCACAGAGGACGGCAGCCTCTCGGCACATTATGAAAACACAATTCTGATCACTGAGGGAGAGCCGGAGATCCTGACGCTGTCCCACGGGGAGGAAGAAGCATGAGGCCGGCACAGGCAGGTATGTTTGCCAGAAGCCTGGCGGGACATGACAAAGGAAAGCTGTTTGTTATCGTCCGGGTAGAGGAGCCGTACGTTTATCTGGCGGACGGCAAAAACAGGCTGCTGGAACAGCCAAAAAAGAAAAAACTGATGCATGTACAGCTTGATTATCAGCAGGCGGATATTTCTTCCGACCTGGAGATCCGAAAAGCATTGAAAGCAAAGGAGGTTTGAAAAAGATGTCCAAGGCAGATGTAATTGAAGTGGAAGGAACAGTTCTTGAGAAACTGCCCAACGCCATGTTCAAGGTGGAGCTTGAGAATAAGCATGTGGTTCTGGCGCATATCAGCGGAAAGCTGCGTATGAACTTTATCAGAATCCTTCCGGGAGACAAGGTTACGATCGAGCTGTCTCCGTATGACCTGGATAAGGGACGTATTATCTGGAGAGATAAATAAGGAAGGGGCGGATTACGCCTCAGCCACAGTGGCCCTGGCGGCGGTTCATATGGCGGCAAGCTTCCGTCGAAACAAGCCTGCTGCCTGCACAGCGGCGGGCGACAGTCTCCCTGGACGGCTTCCGCCTCAGCCTCAGCGGCCCTGGCGGCCGGGGACCGCGGGCAGGTCTTGCCGGTACGGCGCCGCCTGCTATGGGAACGGCGCGGACGGCTGCCAAAGCCGGGGAAATACTAGAGCGTGTTTGAAAATTGCTTTCTGCAAGATGTGCGTCACAGTTTGCGGGGAATTTGCTCCAAAATCAGGAGGCGTAGCGGGCTACGCTGACTGGTTTTGGAGCAAATTCCCCGCAAAGTGGGGCGTGCAGATTGCGGGAATGAATTTTCAAACACGCTCTAAGCGGCCGGAAGGCCTTTCTATCGGGTACCGGGACGATTCGTCAGGAAGTTTTGATAACTTCCCGACTCAGCGTCCCTCAGGCTCCGGGCATGAAGCCCTGCGCCTGCCCCGATAGAAAGGCCTTCCGGCCGTTAGAGTGTGTTTGAAAATTGCTTTCTGTAAGATGTGCGTCACAGTTTGTGGGGAACTTGTTCCGAAATCAGGAGGCGTAGCGGGCTACGCTGACTGATTTTGGGGCAAATTCCCCGCAAAGTGGGGCGTGCAGATTGCAGAAATGAATTTTCAAACACACTCTGGTATTTCCTCCGGCTTTGGCAGATGTCCGCGCCGTTCCCATAGCAGGCGGCGCCGTACCGGCAAGACCTGCCCGCGGTCCCCGGCCGCCAGGGCCGCTGAGGCTGAGGCGAAAGCCGCCGGGGAGACTGTTGCCCGCCGCTGAGCAGGCAGCAGGCCTGTTTCGGTGGAGTGTCGCCGTATGAGCCGCCGCCAGGGCCTCTGTGGCTGAGACGGATAGCGGTTAAGAAAGGCGATTAAGAAAGTGAGAATTCCAGGGGATAAAAATGGTTACATATAAGGAAGCGGATATCGAGGACATTGAAGATTTTTGGGAGTTTCTCAACAACCTTGATGGGGAAACAAGTTATATGATGTATGAGCCGGAAGAGCGGAAACAGCATACAAATATTCAGGAGTTGCGGGAAGATATTCAAAGAAATGTAATTGACGGAAATGATTTTCTGCAGATTGCAGTGGAAGATGGCAAAATGATTGGATATATTTGGGCAGAGTGCGGAGAGTTTCGGCGCATTGCTCATACAGCATATATTGTGACAGGCGTATTGAAAGAATATACAAATAAAGGGATTGGCACCGCTTTTTTTCGGAAACTGATGAACTGGGCGGAGAAAAACGGTATTGTCCGCCTGGAACTTACGGTTGAATGTGATAACAGTGCGGCTATACATTTGTATGAAAAAAGCGGTTTTCAAATCGAAGGGATTAGAAGGAAATCCATGTTTGTTGGTGGAAATTTTGTTGATGAGTATTATATGGCTAGAATTATGTAACAGTTCAGCCTTGCTGAACTATTACACGCTTCGCGATGCACAGAAACTGCATTTCATGCAGTTTCGCGCTGCGGGCCTCGGGATTTTCGCGCATTCTGCGCGAAAACACCTCGCGGGATAATGAAAGGCTGAACTGTTACTGAAGAGTACCTTCAAACACGCTTCAGACTGGCTGGAGTGCTGCCGGAGATTCTCAGGAACATGTTTTGTGAGAGGAGTGGGATATTTTGTTCGAAGAAGATTATATTATGCGCCAGATCAGGGAGATGGTGCGGATGATGTTGAAGCTGTTGTTCCAGATTGATGTGGATGGGGAGTCGGAGGAGTGGTTTCGGCAGTTGATGAAAGATGGAATCTTAAAGGAATTGCTGGAGACTGTGGACGCCGGGAGGATTGACGAGGCGGAGAACCGGCTTTATGAGCTTTGCGAAGAGGGGGAGCTGGCAAATCTGAAGGTTGTTTTGGCGTTTTACGACTATCTGAATGGAAAGAGCGATGAATTTTTGGAGGGGTGCGGGTTCAGCCGGGAAGAGATCCGGGAGGATCTGAAGGACCTGGTCTCCGAATTTGGACTGGGGGATATGGCGGAAACATTTTTGCGCGGAATGTGATTCTTTATTGGGGAGGAATATATGTGGGACGCTGTCCCAATAAGCAGAAATGGGCTTCTGGCATTCACGCCGGAGGCCCATTTCGATTCCGGTGCGTACTGTGTGCTGTGTACTGTGCAATACGTCTGTGTACAAGGAGATTGCATCTGATTACTCATATTTCTGGAAAGCCGGCAGTTTGACGATCATACTCAGAGTACTGTCTTTCCACTCCGGGTACACGGAGCCGCCGCAGCGGGTCACGATGCGTTCCACTGTGGCCAGTCCGATCCCTGAGTGGGATTTTTTTGTGGAGTAACCCGGCTGAAACATCTGGGAGATGTCCTCGGGAGACGCCTCACAGGGATTCGTGACCTTGACGATATGCTTTCCGCCCCGCTTCAGGATGGATACCTTAATCCAGCCTTTTGGTTTCCCTTCTACTTCGTCCACGGCGTTTTGCAGCAGATTGCTGATGACCGTGTTGATCTCGTATACGGTACAGGGAATGTGTTCCAAGCTGTCGGTTACCGACACCTCCATGGCAATCCGCTTCTGGACGGCCATCTCACGGAAGGAGTTCAACATGGCGCTGACCGCTGGACTGTGGAGGGGCAGGATGTCGTTCATGGTGTAGGTGAGCTGTAGCATTTGTGTCAGATAGGCGTGGAACTCATCGTAGTTCTTCTGATCCAGCATTCCGGCCAAGGCCTGGATATGGGAATTAAAGTCGTGGCGCTGGGCCCGGATGACCTGCATCAGGTTCAGCAGTTCCTTCTGGTACTGCTTGTCTACCACCGCTTCCACCCGGTGAACGGTATCAAAGGAAACCAGCCGGACGAAAAGCAGCAGCAGGCCGCACAGCACCGCCGAGGCAGCCAGCAGTGTCCACAACGTCCCAGAGGCCAGATGGTCTCCAGCTGCCAACAGACCGCACAGCCATACCTGCACAGCAGCCAGCGCGGCCAGGATGCTCCCCATATGCAGGTCAAAGCGGACTGCCCGGCGCTGTTCGCCGGTCAGTTCCAGTCCGGTCTCCTCCGGCAGCAGTGTCATACCCTGTCGTGCGAATACTGACGGCAGCAGGAGCAGCGCCAGGGCGATCACCGGCGGGACCTTGGCCAGCCGCTGAAGCTCGATGGTCTCCAGCGCCGTCAGGGACAGCGCTGCCGTTGCCCAGGAATAGAGTACGGAAGTATGGAAGGCCAGCCGGATTACCCCCATCAGTAGCAGTCCGGCGGGAATATACAGCAAAACGGGCAGGTCCGCATTGTGACCCGCCCAATGGACTGTTGCCGTCAGAAACCAGAGAGGCAGTACCCTCTCCGGATACTCCTCCGGGGTCTGCCGGGTCAAGGCCAGTCCCAAGTATAGGGCCAGGCCCACTGCTGCCAGGCTCCAGAGCAGTTCAAGCAAGATTGTCATGTTTCCGTCTCCTCTCCGTGGTCAGTTTACGGTTGTATACCGCTGCATCAGGAGACCGCGCAGTTCCGAATATTTCTCCCGGCTCACAGGGATAGTCTGATCCAGGCCGTCCAATTCCAACTGATAGGTGCCCCGGATCTCGTCGGTTCCGATGCGGCGGATCTTGTGCAGAGGGATCAGGAACGACTGATGGCAGCGGAAAAACTCATAGGGTTCCAGAATATCCTCCAGCTTCTGCAGAGAGTCGCTGGCGGGGTGACGACGGCCTGATGTGTCCACCAGGAAGATTTTGCGCCCCTTCTTCTCCACATAGAAAATGTCCGCCACGGGGATGAACTCCACTCCGCTGTTGGTACGGATGCCGATGCGTTCGTCTCCATCGGGATGTTCCCTGCGGCCGGCCAGCAGTTCCTCCGCCCGATGCAGGGCCCGCTCCAGCCGCAGGGGGTTCACCGGTTTGACCAGGAAGTCCACCGGGGCATACTCATAACCCTCCAGAGCAAAGTCTACGTGGCCCGTAAGAAAGATAAACAACACGTTCGGATAGACCGTGTGGATATGGCGGGCCAGCTCAAAGCCGCTGAACTCCTCCATCTCGATGTCCAGAAAAACCAAATCGATGCCGCCCTGGTGCAGAACCGGCAGTGCCTCCCGGCCGCCGGGGACGGCGGCGGTTACCGTCACTTGGGGGAACAGTTTCAGGGCGGAACGCAGTGCATCCAGGCAGGAGGCATCATCATCTACAAGAAGCGCTCTCATATCCATACTGGCTTTTTCCCCCTTTTTCCCAATTTTTCTATTTATTATAGGGTAAACAACCAAGGAAATCAACCGGATTTCGCAGAAATTCCAGCGGAATCAGCAGACATATCATCGGCTTGCGCCCGGATACTTGCGCCCGAAAAAGGAAAACGCTACAATTAGTTTGTACAATTTGTACGAATATTTTGCTTGGAGGGAAGCCAATTATGGACGAATCGAAAAAAAACCATGTATGGAAATCATTCTTGATCCTGTTAAAGGACTCCCGGCTGCCGTGGCTGTTTATTATCTTTAAGCTGTTGCTGTCTATGGGTGTCTCTCAACTGAGCCTGATCTTTCCTGATATGACAGCTCAGATTCTGGCCGGAGATCTGGCGGTCTCAACCATCACCCTGATGGTGTCCCTGATGTTCCTGCAGTACGCGGCTACAGGCGTCTCCGTCATCGTCGGGCGCATGGCGGGGGCAAAGATCACCCTGAGCCTGCGGAAATTCATGCTGCGGAAGGTCCTGAGCCTTCCAATCCCCTTCTATGACAACAACATGCCTGACCGGCTTATCAGCCGCACCACCGAGGATACCCAGAAGCTCAGCAGCTATCTGGGCGATGACGTGCCGAATTTCCCTTCCCAGATTTATCTATTCCTTGGTACCCTGTTCATCCTCTTTCGTTATGACTGGCGGTTGGTGGCCCTGACCGCAGTGACGATCCCAGTGATTCTGCTCCTGACTTTTGTGTCCGGACGTCTGGGATTCAAGTGGAATAACCGCATTCAGATCAAACTGGCGGAGCTCACCGGTTATCTGGCTGAGATTCTGGCCAATATTCCCCTGCTGAAGGTTTTTGTCCAGGAGGTCAAAGAGGACCAGAAGGGCCAGGACAATATTGAGGAGCTTTATAAGACCAAGGTCAAGTATCAGTTTATCACAGCGGGCCTCACTGCAGCCGATGAACTCCAGGGCATTGTGACCAATGTGGTGGCTATTGTTGGTGGCGCCTGGCTGGTGACCCATGAGTATATTACATTGGAAATCTGGATGGCTTACTACCTCTATACCGGTAATCTTTCCCGGGGCATCACCGAAATGAAGCTGTTCTGGGAGAGAACCAAGGCTGCCCAGGGTGCTGCCCGGCGTATGTCCGAGATCGCCATGGAGCAGGACGAGGCAGCGGGCGGAAACCTGGATCTGACCAAACAGGACGGCGGCGATCTTTGCTTCGAGCAGGTCGGCTTTTCCTATGGCGATACGCAGGTACTGCGGGACATGACCTTTACGATTCCCGCCAACAAGGTGACCGCCTTTGTGGGTAAGAGCGGCGCGGGCAAATCCACGGTCTTTGGCCTTCTGGAACGGTTCTACGATCCTGACAGCGGCCGTATCACGATGGGTGGGGAGAGCGTGGATGCCTACAGCCTCCGCTCCTGGCGGCAGGCCATTGGATATGTGCCACAGGAGACCCAGCTGCTCAGCGGAACCATCCGCTCCAATATTACCTACGGACTGGAGCGCCAGGTTACCGAGGAAGAGATCATCCGGGCAGCTAAGGCTGCCAACGCCTACGACTTTATCATGGAGCAGAAGAATGGTTTTGATACAGAGACCGGTGAGCGGGGAAGCAAGCTCTCCGGTGGCCAGTGTCAGCGTATTGCCATTGCCCGCGCCTTGCTGAAGGACCCCAAAATCCTGCTGCTGGATGAAGTGACCTCCAGTCTGGACGCCGAGGCCAAGGCCGCCGTGGAGGAGGCATTGGAGCGGCTGAAGGATGGACGGACCACCATTATGATTGCGCACGACCTCAGCACTGTGCGTGACGCGGACCAGATCATCGTCCTGGATGACCGGACGGTGGAGGCTGCGGGCACCCACGAAGAGCTGATACAGACGAGTCCGGTGTACCAGAGCTTGCTGCGGGCCGCTCAGCCGGCGGCCCTGTAAAGGAGGTAGAAGACACAATGAAAAAGACCATAAAGAACGCAAAGAAACAGAGCTGGAAGCCCTTTTTCAAGATGATGGGCAAAAACGTGCCCTGGGCCTGGTATGTTGCCAACCTTGTGCTGGGACTGATCCTGGCGGAGCTGACGGTAAGGGTCCCTGAGCTGACCGGACGCCTCATGAACGGTGAGATCTTCGACAACGCCCTCGTCTGGCAATATGTGTGGGTCAACGTTCTGCTGATTCTGGGGCGGACTATCCAGGTGATCACCGGGAGCTGGGTGGGCAACTACACGGACCGCAATTTGCAGCGCGCTCTGTGGAAGCGGCTGATCCGCATTCCCATGCGTAAGTACGACGAGCAGAACCCCTCCACCCTTATCAGCCGTGTCACCTCTGACTGCACTCAGGTGACGCTCTTCCTGGGGAATTTTTTCAACAGCCTGGCCAGTCTCTATGAGATGTTCCTGGTGTTTCAGATGTTCTACGGTATGTCCCGTGAGATCACTCTGGCTCTGCTGCTGGCGGTGCCCTATGTGCTGCTGGTGTTCATCGTTCCCGGCCGGATTCTGTTCCGGGCCACGGAGCGGATGCAGGGGACCCTTTCCCAGTTCACCAACTTCGTCACCGAACGGATGATGAATGTGAAGCTGGTCAAGTCCTCCGCGGCAGAACGTCCGGAGCTTCAGGCTGGTATCCAGGCCGCGGAGGCCAGCTACAAGGCTGAAGTCCACATGGGTATTGTGGAGGGTGTGCTGTATCCATTTAAGAATTCCATCTCCGGGGTGGTGGAAGCAGTGATCCTCCTGGTGGGCGCTGCCATGATCTCCCGGTCCGCCCTGCTGCTGGATGATCTGGTCACTCTCTATATGTACGCGCCCCTCATTGCTGCCTATCTGTTCCTTTATCTGAGCGCCTTCCATCAGGCCAAGCAAGCGCAGGGCGCTACCCACGTGGTGGCAGACCTCATGCAGACCAAGCCTGAAACGATGGAGCGGGAGACTTCCTTCACCCAGGACGCGGCGGATATCGTCTTCGACGACGTTTCCTTCCGCTATCAGGACCGTGATATTCTCTCCCATGTGAGTTTTACCATCCCCTCAGGCAAGGTGACCGCCATCGTCGGCCCCTCCGGCGCCGGAAAGACTACCGTCCTCAGCCTGCTGGAACGGCTTTATACCCCCTACGAGGGAACCATCCGCTTTGGCGACACTCCGGTGGAAACCATCCATCTGGATGACTGGCGCGCCGCCGCCGGATACATCCAGCAGACCAGTCCTCTGCTCAGCGGCACCATTCGGGACAACATTACTTACGGCATGGATCGCCCCGTCAGCGATGCGGAAGTCATCCAGGCAGCCAAGGCAGCCAATGCCTATGACTTCATCACGAAGCTGCCCGACGGTTTTTCGTCCAGCATCGGTCAGCTGGGCGGCAAGCTCTCCGGCGGTGAGCGCCAGCGCATCGCCATTGCCCGCATGATCATCAAGGATCCGGATTATATGCTGCTGGACGAGGCTACCTGTGGTCTGGATGCAGAGAACGAGTCTATGATCCAGAAGGCCCTCGACCATTTGATGGAGGGACGGACCGCCGTTGTGGTGGCCCACAATCTGCGCACCATCGTCAGCGCCGACAATATTGTTGTCCTGGACCGGGGCAAGGTCCAGGCCGTGGGCACCCACGAAACCCTCTACAAAACCAACGAGCTGTACCGCCGGTACATAGATCTGCAGTTTGACCAGGACAGCCCGGCCAATCATATTTCGTAAGGAGTTGAAGTATCATGAAATCGACGATTACAAAGTTGTATGACCGCAGCCAGTACCAACCCGGGGATCAGCTGCGCCGGTGGCGCGTCAGCCAGCAGCAGATTCAGGCGAAGCTGGATAAACTGTGCGCGGATCACGCGGGAGAGATGGACGTGGAGATTGTATGCGCCGGCGACAGCGTGGCCTGCCGGGGCGAAAGCCAGTCTCCTCTATGGAACCGCCCGCTGCTTCTTTTTTATCCTGGTCACGGCCTGTGCGACAAGGCCCTGGAGGATGCCATTCTGGGCATGACCGTGGGCGAGAGCAAGACGGTATCCACGGCTGGGATCCAGGTGACGCTCACCGTCACCCGGATTGTGCGCCGGGTCCCCAGTCCTCTCACTGACGAGCTGGTCCGGCTGGAGAAGATGGAAGGTGTGGACACGGTGGAGGCATACAAGACATGGTACCGGAAGACCACCGAGGAGGCAAACCGGGAACAGGCGCTGCACGCTGTGATCAAGGATATTCTGAGGACCATCACCGAGAATTCCGAGGTTTCCATCGATCCGGAGGAGGAGTCCGCGTGGTGCAAAGCCGCCGGGGACTACGACTATGACCGGGACGTGAGAGCCGGAGACGACCCCACCATCCCGGAGGAGGGAATCGAGTTTTTGACGGAGGAGCAGGCCCGGCAGAAGTACTACGAGGAGATGAAACCCTATTTCCGGGCATACGCCGTCAACTGGTACCTGCTGGAGACGCTGTGGCAGGCGGACCCTGAGGCCATTTGCCGGGACGGGATCCGGGAGATGGCCGAGAATAGCGGCATGACTGTGGAGAAGCTGATGGAGACGACCGAGCCTTGCCTGCTGCGGGAGCTGATGGTCCGCTGCGCGGTTCAGGACAGGCTGGCTGCCGAGGCGGAGAAGTATTTGGAGGATTGAGACATGGTATACGAGGGAACGATACACAATTACGATGAGTTAGTCAATACTGGCTACGCTGTGGTGGACTTTTACGGCACCCACTGCGGACCCTGCAAATATCTGGCGCCCTTTTATAGTGATGCCAGCAACGACTATGCCATGCTCCGTTTTATCAAGGTGAATGCCGACCAGCAGCCTGAGCTGGCGGAGCGGTTCCATGTGGATGCGGTGCCTACTCTGCTCTACTACCGGGACGGACAGGTATTCTTCACGTCCCTGGGCGGCATGGACCGGAGCGCTCTGGATAAAAAGATTGCCCGCCTGCTTTACGGCGAAGAATAACAATTTCACAACAAGATAAGGAGAAAACTGTTATGGCAAAGATTCGTTTGAATGAAGACATCGAGGTGGTCCGCACGGTTCGTAAGGGCCTGAAGGAGACTGGTGGATACTGCCCCTGCCGCCAGGAGCGGAAGGAAGAGTATAAGTGTATGTGCGAGGAATTTAAGGCACAGTGCCAGGACCCGGAATTTGAGGGGTTCTGCCACTGTATGTTGTACTACAAGGAAAAAGAAAAGAAATGAATCAAACCAAATACATCCACGGATTTATCACAAAAAGCATCCGGGCCCTGCCGGAACTGGACGCACAGCTGCACCAGTTGGAGCACGGGAAAACCGGAGCGAAGCTGGTCTGGCTGGAACGTGAGGAGGAGAACAAGACCTTCGGTATCGCCTTCCGCACTCTGCCCTGGGACGATACTGGCGTGTTTCATATCCTGGAGCACTCTGTGCTCTGCGGATCGGAGCGCTATCCGGTGAAGGATCCTTTCGTGGAGCTGATGAAGAGCTCCATGAATACCTTTCTCAACGCCATGACCTTCCCGGATAAAACCTTTTATCCCGTTTCCAGCCGCAACAACAAGGATTTTCTGAATCTGATGCGGGTATATATGGACGCAGTGCTCCATCCAAGGATCTATGACTGCCCGGAGATTTACTTCCAGGAGGGCTGGCATTACGAGCTGGACGAAACTGGCGCGCCAAGCTACAAGGGCATTGTGTTCAATGAAATGAAAGGCGCCTTTGCCTCTCCCGATGCCCTCATGCAGGATGAGATGAACCGGCTTCTGTTCCCGGATACCTGTTACCGCCATGTCGCCGGCGGAGATCCCGTCCATATCCCCGAGCTGACCTATGAGCAGTTTCTGGACAGCCACCGCCGGTTCTACCACCCCTCCAACGCTTACATATTCCTGGACGGCCAGATGGATGTGGAGACGGTTCTGTCCATTCTGGATGGAGAATACCTCAGCGCCTACACCCGGGAGGAGAAGCAAACGGAGATTCCCTGGCAGGCCCCTGTAAAACCCGCGCCGGTCCGGACATTCTACGAGATCTCATCCAACGAGCCGGCAGAGGGACGTGCCCGGCTGGCCTGGGGGTATGTGCTGGGCGATTACAGCTGCCGGGAGGAGCAGATGGCAGTACAGGCCCTGGCAGACGCTCTGTGCGGCAGCAGCCAGGCCCCGTTAAAGCACCGCATCCTCTCCCAGGGACTCGCCCAGGATGTTCATGTTGACCTGGTGGACGGTATCCGGCAGCCCTATGTGATGCTGGAGGTCCAGAATATGGACGAGAGCCGCCGGGCGGATGTGGAGACTGCGGTTCATGAGGAACTGCGCCGTTTGGCTGACGGCGGTCTGAACCATGAGCATCTGGCGGCCGCCCTGGCCAATCTGGAGTTCCAATTGCGGGAGCGGGACTACGGCGGTATGCCACAGGGACTGGTTCTTGGCATGAATGTGCTGGACAGCTGGCTCTACGGCGGCGACCCTGCGGCCAATCTGGAGAACGGCGAACTGTTTTCCGCTTTGAACCGGAAGCTGGAGGAGGGGTGGTTCGAGGGCCTGTTGGAACGGGTGTTCCTGGATAACCCCCACAGCTGTCAGGTGCTGCTGCAGCCCTCCCCTACGCTGGGAGATGAGAAGAGGGAGCAGGAGGCTGTCCGCCTCCGCCAGGCCCAGGAGAGCTGGAGCGAAGAGGAGGCCGCCGCCTTGCGGCAGCGGCAGAAGAAGCTGGAGGCCTGGCAGACCTGTGAGGATACGCCAGAGATACGGTCTACGCTTCCTATGCTGAGCCTGGCGGATATCCCGGCTTGGCCGGAGAATCTCCCCACGGAGGTGGACAAGCTGGCGGGCCGCCCGCTGCTGCGCCACCGCATTCCGGCAGGAGGGATCAGCTATGTTACGCTCTACTTTGATATCAGCGACTTCTCCCGGGAAAAGCTGTCTGACGCGTCCTTCCTCTGCCGCCTGCTGGGGAATCTGGATACGGCGGAGCATAGCAGCATCGAACTGCAAAAGCTGCAGCGCATGATAATAGGAGACCTTTCCTTTTCTGTGGAGGCCTACGGAGGCGTTAATATGCCGGAGACCTGCCGCACTTGTCTGTGTGTTTCCTTCAGTGCTTTGGATGAAAAACTGGTTGCTGCCGCCGCGCTGGCCGCAGAAATCATCACCAAGACACACTTTGATGATCAGCGCGTGATCCGGGAACTTCTGCGTCAATTTATCACGGGGATGGAGCAGCGCATCATAAGCTCTGGTTCCAATTTCGCCATAACCCGCATTTTTGCAGGATCTTCCGTTCAGGGCGTTGTTCAGGAGTGTACCAGTGGGTTTACCTGCTACCAGAGGCTCAAGGAGATGGAAGTTGATTTTGACGGCTGCGCCTCCCGGCTGGCGGAGAACTTGACCGGTCTATGCGCCGCCATTTTTGACAGAAGCCGTCTGACCATCAGCATCACCGGCACCAACGCCGATGCTGCCGCAGCGCTTGAAGCGACATTGCTGTCCCGCATTGTTTACAGTGGGAAGAGAGACTTTGCCTGCACAGTCCGTCCCTGGGGCCTGCGTAGAGAGGGAATCGTCATCCCTGCCGATGTATCCTTTGCGGCTCTTGGTGGGAATCTTCTCCCGTACAACGGACGCTATAGCGGATCCCTGCGGGTTTTGGCCCGGATTGCCAGCCTATCCTATCTCTGGAACGCAGTCCGGGTCCAAGGCGGCGCATATGGTACAGGCCTTTCCATCGGAGACAGCGGCAACGCCTGCTTCTACTCCTACCGGGACCCCAGCGCCGCCCGCTCCCTGGACTGCTATCGCCAGACCGCAGGTTTTGTCCGTCAGTTCTGTGCCGCGCCGCCCGATCTGACCGGATTTATCATCGGCGCCGTGGCGGAATCCGAACCACTCATGCCGCCCCGCCGGCGGGGAAGAGCGGCGGACAGTCTGTACCTGAAGGGAATCACTTACGCTGACCGCTGCCGGACCCGGCGGGAGATGCTGTCGGTCACCCCGGACACGCTGGGCGCGATGACCGAGTCCCTGCAGGCGCTGTCCGACAACGGCAGCGTATGTGTCATTGGCTCCCGCCGACAGATCGAGGCCTGTGGCCCAGAGATCGAAACTGTTTACACACTATAAGGAGAAACGTAACGATACAGCCAGCCGGATTGTTACACTGTTCACAGCCGTTCACAGCAACTTCGCGGCTCCAATAGAAATTCGCTTCGCGAATGGGAGCCGCTTACACCCGAATCACGTTCTCACGCCGAAAAAAGCAAGTGTCTGCGGTTGCTGTGAACAGTAACAACAAAAGTAACAAAAAGTAACAGTTCAGTGAGCTGAACTGTTACCAACAAAATACACATTTGAAAAAAAGGAGCTTATCCTCTTGAACCATCCGCACGAATATCTGGAAAACCCCAACAATATTATCTGCTCAGCCGCTTTTGATGCCGTCTATAGCACCTCAATAACGCCATCCCAATATTACAAATTCCGGTGTATCTGTGTCCATGGTCGCCTTTTTCAGGCTATGGGAGACATCCTCAAACCTGGTCTCTTTATCGTTTGTTAAAATTTCAAAAGTGACCTCAGATTCTCCCTCCATACCGGTAACTTCAATCTTATAGTTGAAAATACTTCCATTACAGGTATATGTCCCGTCTTCGTTCTCGGTGTATTCAACCTCCAGATGAGCGTATGAAGAATCAGAGGAGGACGTTCCGGCTCCAGAAGGTGTGCATCCGCCGGAAACACCTGCTGTGAGAAGAAAAAACATAGAGAAAATGAAAACTTTGAGTTTCATAACAATCTCCATTCCGCCGCCTTTCAGTTGGCGGCACAAATAGCAATGAAAGGTTCGACTTCCTCTACGTTTTGCTCTATACTGAAAGCGGAAGCTATACTACAAAGCACGGGGAGGTGAGT
>JAGHIA010000055.1 GCA_017887445.1 Fusicatenibacter sp. | reverse complement strand
TGGACGGACTGGAAGACCATGCGGATTCCCAACCGGCTCAACGCCGCGGTTTTCGTGACGGGGCTCTGTGCAGTTTTTACGGTGCCGGGGCCGGGCGTGCCGGAGCGGGTGCTGGGAATGTTCGTGGTCAGCGTGCCGATGCTGCTGGCGGCGTTGCTGTCGCCCGGAGGATTCGGCGGCGGAGACATCAAGCTGATGGCCGCCGGCGGCCTGTTCCTCGGATGGGAAGGAAATGTGCTGGCAGCGGTGCTGGGGATATTTGCCGGTGGAATATGGGGATTGTATCTGCTACTATTTAAAAGGGCGGACCGCCGGGATGTGTTTCCTTTCGGTCCGTGCCTTTGCGGCGGAATGCTGGCAGCATTTGTAATATTATGCACCCGGGGCTCATATCATATACTATGAATCGATTTTATGTAATCTGCCGTGGAATCGTGAAGATTTTCACGGGTGTGATATGGGGGCTGCTCTTCGGGACGTTTTTTCTGTCCGGCGTGGCGTTTCTGGCGGGACGGCAGATTTATTACGAGACCTCGGACAGCATGAGTCCCGTCATTGAAAAGGGAAGTCTTCTGTTTGTGAAAGAAGAGGAAGAGTATGAGCCGGGGGATATTGTGGCTTTCTACGCCCCGTATGGTGGACAGGTCATCTGCGTGACCCACCGCATTGTGGATAAAGTGCAGGAAAATGCCTACATTACCAAGGGGGACGCCAACGACCGGGAAGACCGCCTGATCGTCCGGAAAGAGCAGATTTTCGGGGTGGTCACAGAGTATATTCCCTATTTTGGGTACATTTGCTTTTTTATACAGAGGAACAGTACTTTTTTGTTATTCTTTTTTGTTTTTTCGCTGCTGTGGAAAGGATGATGCGGCGGCGGATAATCTGGCAGAGAAGTCGACTGCCCACAGGGAATTTTATGCATCCGACAGCGCCGGGAAAAGGCTGAAATCCCGCATGGCGCACGGCGGAAGCGCTATGTCAAGGGCAACATTTGGCAGATTGTCATTTTTTAGGGTACAATCTTGTATTTGTATACAAACATGGGCGATTTCGCTTTACAGATTCTAAAAAAAATGATAATATTATGTCGAATTATAAACCATATCTTTAACTTATTAAGGAGGAAATTTCAATGCCTAGAGCAAAACAGTCCATGGATGGAAATACCGCTGCTGCTCACGTAGCTTATGCCTATACCGAAGTTGCAGCTATCTATCCTATCACACCATCCAGTCCAATGGCTGACTCCATCGATCAGTGGGCAGCTGCCGGACAGGAGAACATTTTTGGTCATCAGGTAATCGTCAATGAAATGCAGTCCGAGGCAGGTGCAGCAGGTGCTGTACACGGTTCTCTGGCAGCCGGCGCTCTTACCACAACATTTACAGCATCTCAGGGTCTTCTGCTGATGATCCCTAATATGTACAAGATTGCTGCTGAACAGCTTCCATGTGTATTTGATGTTTCCGCACGTACTGTTTCCACACAGGCCCTGAACATCTTCGGTGACCACAGCGACGTATATGCATGCCGTCAGACCGGTTTTGCTATGCTGGCTGAGTCCAACCCACAGGAAGTTATGGACTTAAGTCCTGTAGCACATCTTGCTGCTCTTGAGGGCAAAGTTCCGTTTATTAACTTCTTCGATGGTTTCCGTACTTCCCACGAGATCCAGAAGATTGAAAAATGGGATTACGCTGATTTGAAAGAAATGTGCAACATGGACGCAGTAAAAGAGTTCCGTGAGCATGCACTGAACCCAGAGAAACCTGCTATGCGCGGTTCCCACGAGAACGGCGACGTTTTCTTCCAGCATCGTGAGGCATGTAACTCCGTTTATGACGCTTTACCGGCTGTTGTAGAAAAATACATGGCAAAGATCAATGAAAAATTAGGAACAGATTACGACTTATTCAACTACTATGGTGCTCCGGATGCAGACCGCGTGATCATCGCAATGGGCTCCATCTGTGACGTAGCAGAAGAAGTTATCGATTATCTGACAAAAGCCGGCGAAAAAGTTGGTTTAATTAAAGTTCGTTTATATCGTCCATGGGTATCCTCCTCATTACTGAAGGTACTTCCTGAGACAGTGAAGAAGATCGCAGTTCTTGACCGTACAAAAGAGCCAGGCGCTTTAGGCGAGCCTCTGTACCTGGACGTTGCTGCTACTCTTCGTGAAGCTGGTCTTAACGACATCGTTCTCACAGGCGGACGTTACGGATTAGGTTCCAAAGATACACCTCCTTCATCCGTATTTGCTGTATATACAGAGCTTAAGAAAGATGATCCGAAGCCTCGTTTCACAATCGGTATCGTGGACGACGTTACAAACCTGTCCCTGCCGGAGGTTAAACCTGCTCCGATCACATCTGCTCCTGGTACAGTAGAATGTAAGTTCTGGGGTCTTGGCGGAGACGGTACTGTTGGTGCTAACAAGAACTCCACTAAGATCATCGGTGACCACACAGATAAATACATCCAGGCTTACTTCCAGTATGACTCCAAGAAGACAGGTGGTATCACAATTTCTCACCTTCGTTTTGGTGACAACCCAATTAAGAGCCCGTATTACATCAACCAGGCTGACTTCGTTGCATGTCATAACCCATCCTACGTTGTAAAAGGCTACAAGATGGTTCAGGACGTAAAACCAGGCGGAATCTTCATGATCAACTGCCAGTGGAGCGACGAAGAATTAGATAAACATATGCCTGCAGAATCCAAGAAATATATTGCAGACAACAACATTCAGTTATATACCATCAACGCTATCGACAAAGCGATCGAGATCGGTATGGGCAAACGTACCAACACGATCCTTCAGTCCGCTTTCTTCAAACTGGCTAACCTCATGCCGATCGACGAAGCAGTTGATTACATGAAAGCTGCCGCTAAGAAGTCTTACAGCAAGAAGGGTGACGCTGTCGTTGAGATGAACTACAAAGCGATCGACGCTGGTGTAGACGCTCTTCACAAAGTAGAGATTCCGGCTTCCTGGTCCAACCCAGAAGCAGACGCTCCTGCTCCAAAACTGGAAGGACGTCCGGGAACAGTGAAGATGGTAGAAGAGCTGATGAACCCTATCGGACTTATGGATGGCGACAACCTGCCTGTATCCGCATTCAAGGATATCGCAGACGGCCAGTTCGAGCTGGGAGCTTCCGCATACGAGAAACGTGGTACAGCCGTAACAGTTCCTGAATGGGATGCTGAGAAATGTATCCAGTGTAACCAGTGTGCGTTTGTATGTTCCCACGCTACTATCCGTCCGTTCATGGTAAGTGAAGACGAGATCAAAGCTGCACCTGCAAACATGAAGGTTGCAGATACCAAACCAAAAGCAAGCGAATACAAATATACAATGAGCGTATCTCCGTTAGACTGTATGGGATGCGGCGAGTGTATCACTGTCTGCCCGACAGCAGCTATCCAGATGGTTCCTCAGGAATCTCAGGCAGATCAGCAGCCGGTATTCGATTACCTGGTAGCAAGCGTTGGCAAGAAACCGGGCGCACCTGCAGACACAACAGTCAAAGGTTCCCAGTTCAATCAGCCGCTGCTTGAGTTCTCCGGCTCCTGTGCAGGATGTGCAGAGACATCCTACGCTCGTCTGATCACTCAGTTATTCGGTGAGCAGATGTACATCAGTAATGCAACAGGATGTTCCTCCATCTGGGGCGGACCTGCTGCAACTTGTCCATATACTGTAAATAAAGATTCTCAGCAGGGACCTGCCTGGGCTAACTCCTTATTCGAGGATAACGCAGAGCATGGTTTCGGTATGTACCTTGGACAGAAGACTTTACGTGAACAGGCTATCGCTAAATTACAGAAGATGGCTGCTTCCGATAAAGCAACTGACGAGTTCAAAGCTGCATTTAACAAGTTCATGGAGACAAAAGAGAACACCAGAGAGAACATGGCTGATACAAAAGTCCTGATCGCAGAGCTGGAGAAAGCTGCCGCTGCCGGATGCCCGGATGCTGCAGAAGTTCTTGAGAAGAAACAGTATCTCTCCAAGAAATCCATCTGGATCTTCGGTGGTGACGGA
>JAGHIA010000054.1 GCA_017887445.1 Fusicatenibacter sp. | reverse complement strand
CTGTTTGAGCTTGCGAGTTCTTTCTTTGGGGACACGGTTTTAGCAAATTTTTGAAAGCTTAGAGGTTCTTGGGTTCCGAAACCGTGTGAATTTTCAGAACCCTTCCGCGGGTACCAGCTTTTGACCCTGGCATCTAAAAATTATTGTAGCATCAAACCAATTCGCTTTCAATGTCGATTTAACAAAAGGCAGTATCCTGCATACAAAAAACTATTGACAATGGTTCCAGTGCTTAGTACAATTACTTATAAGTAAGACTGAATTAATAAATTCTACTTATAAGTCAAACTAATGAGTATTTATGAGAAAAGGAGAACAAACATGGCAAAAGTAGGAATTGTAATGGGAAGCGACTCAGATATGCCGGTAATGAGCAAGGCGGCGGATATGCTGGAGAAATTCGGCATTGATTATGAGATGACGATCATCTCCGCCCACAGAGAGCCGGATGTATTTTTTGAGTACGCAAAGACCGCCGAGGACAGAGGCCTGAAGGTGATCATCGCAGGCGCAGGTATGGCGGCTCATCTTCCGGGAATGTGCGCGGCCATCTTCCCGATGCCGGTGATCGGAATCCCGATGCATACCACCTCCCTGGGAGGACGCGATTCCCTTTACTCTATCGTACAGATGCCTTCCGGAATCCCGGTAGCTACCGTGGCCATCAATGGCGGAGCCAACGCGGCGATCCTTGCGGCAAAGATTCTGGCTACCTCCGACGGAGAATTGCTGGAAAAGCTGAAAGCATATTCCGAGGAGATGAAGGAGCAGGTAGTCGCAAAGGACAAAAAGCTTCAGGAAGTGGGATATAAAAACTACAGCAAATAAGACAGAAAAGCAAAAAAGGTATTTTAAAGTGTGTTTGAAAATTACAGGAATAAATTTTCAAACACGCTTTAGCAGTTGAACCCATGCAAAATACAATAGAACATTTCAGAAATGTGTGTGAAAACAACGCGTTTGGACATGTTCGGAATGGAGGAGATTATGGATTACAAGAACGCAGGTGTGGATATTGAAGCCGGATATAAATCCGTGGAACTGATGAAGGAGCATGTAAAGAAGACGATGCGCCCGGAGGTGCTGACCAACCTTGGCGGATTTTCCGGAGCGTTTTCCATGGAAAAATTTAAAGATATGGAAAAACCTACGCTGGTTTCCGGAACCGACGGTGTGGGCACGAAGCTGAAGCTGGCATTTCTGATGGACAAGCATGATACGGTGGGAATCGACTGCGTGGCCATGTGCGTCAACGACATTGCGTGCGCAGGCGGCGAGCCGCTGTTTTTCCTGGACTATATTGCATGTGGAAAGAATACGCCGGAAAAGATCGCGGATATTGTCAAAGGTGTGGCGGAAGGATGTCTGCAGTCCGGCGCGGCGCTGATCGGCGGTGAGACAGCCGAGATGCCGGGATTCTATCCGGAGGACGAGTACGACCTGGCCGGTTTTGCGGTGGGCGTTGTGGATGAGAAGGATCTGATCACAGGCAGCAATCTGCAGGAAGGAGACGTACTGATCGGTATGGCTTCCTCCGGCGTTCACAGCAACGGATTTTCTCTGGTGCGCAAGGTCTTTGAGATGACGAAGGATTCCCTGGACACTTATTACGACGAGCTGGGAACCACCCTTGGCGAAGCGCTTCTCGCTCCCACAAAAATCTATGTGAAGGCGCTGCGCTCCATCAAAGAGGCGGGCGTTACCGTGAAGGCCTGCAGCCATATCACCGGCGGCGGTTTCTATGAGAACATTCCGAGAATGCTGAAGGACGGTACTGTGGCAGTCATCGAGAAGGACAGCTACCCGGTTCCGCCGATTTTCCGTCTGATGGCGAAAAAAGGAAATATTGAAGAGCAGATGATGTACAATACCTACAATATGGGTATCGGCATGATCGTGGCGGTAAGTCCGGATCAGGTGGACACGGCTATGCGCGCGATCAAAGAAGCAGGCGAGACGCCTTACGTTGTGGGACATATTGAGGCAGGAGAAAAAGGAGTTACCTTATGCTGAAAACAGTAGTGCTTGTTTCTGGCGGCGGAACCAATCTGCAGGCGATTTTTGACGCCATCGACGCGGGAGAGATCACAAACACAGAGATTGCGGCAGTCATCAGCAACAACGCGAACGCGTACGCCCTGGAGCGGGCGAGAAAGCGGGGCGTGGACGCCGTCTGCATTTCTCCCAAGGAGTTTGAAAACCGTGAGGCGTTCAACCAGGCGCTTCTGGAGAAAGTGCAGGAATACAAAGCAGATCTTGTGGTTCTGGCGGGCTGCCTGGTGGTGATTCCGAAGATCATGGTGGACGCGTTCCCCAACCGGATGATCAATATCCATCCGTCGCTGATCCCGGCATTCTGCGGAACCGGCTATTATGGATTGAAGGTCCATGAGGGTGTTCTGGCCCGCGGCGCGAAAGTGACCGGCGCTACGGTGCATTTTGTGGACGACGGGACTGACACAGGCCCTATCATCCTCCAGAAAGCGGTGGAGGTGCAGCAGGACGATACGCCGGAGATTCTTCAGCGCCGGGTCATGGAGGAGGCGGAGTGGAAGATTCTGCCAAAGGCCATTGACCTGATTGCCAATGGAAGGGTTTCTGTTGTGGATGGACATGTGAGAATCTCGTAATGTTACGATTCACAGT
>JAGHIA010000053.1 GCA_017887445.1 Fusicatenibacter sp. | reverse complement strand
TGGACTAATTGACTTTCTTGTAGGTATCTGCTGGAGAAATCAGCATCCCAAGGAGTGATACATTATTTGTCCTATCCTAAGAGATGATACCTTATGCTTTATCTGGTGTCTATCAGGAACCGTCAGAAATGATAATTATTTAGGATAACATCTGATGAAGGAAGAACTCCTTCTTCTGTTATCTTGAATATAGAAACTTATTAACTAAGTAGTCTTACTGACTACACCATTATTATACTAGGAGTGGTGAAAAGCTTTATGGTGTTTCGACGGGCAAGGAATGAGGAGGCGGCGCAGATCCTGGCGCTTTACCGGTCGGTGACCGGCTCGGAATTTTGTACCTGGAATGAGTTTTATCCGGGGGAGGAGGAAATTGCCGCTGATCTGTCTGCGGGGAATCTTTATGTGCTGGAAGACCGGCCGGGTACGGAAAACGATCTTGAGGCGGTGTGGGGTTCGGAAAGCAGTAAAGATCAGCTGGAAGAAGGCGGCAGTCCATCCCAAGGCGGAAGTATCGTCGGTGCGGCGTCTGTTGTGCCGGAAAATGAGCTGGATGACCTGGAGTTCTGGACGGATCCTGGGGAAGCGGCGGGCGAAGGGAAGGTGTTTGAGATTGCCCGGATCGTGATCTCGCCCCGGTTTCAGGGGAAAGGTCTGGGGAAGCGGCTGGTGACTTCGCTGGAGGAGGTTTTGAGAGAACGAGGCTGCAGTGCGGTAAGACTGCTGGCAGCGGTGAAAAATATTCCCGCGTGCCGCACATATCTGCACTGTGGCTTTCGTATTCTTGGGGAATGTGACAGATATGGCGATCATTATTACGCATGTGAAAAGTTAATGGATTCGCAAAACAGCGGCAGGTCAAACTGCTGCGATCAGTTACAGATTATGTGAGGGATTTATGCGGGAAGAACAGAAAACAGCAAAAAAGGGAACGTTCCGTCCGGTTCCAGGTCTGAGCCGGGAGGATGAGGAACAGCAGCTGAAGGAGATCCTGGGCATTGCCCAGGAAAATCTGACCAGGACGGAGTCCTACGTCCGGCAGCTGAACGAAGAATATCATGACCTTGTGGAAACCTACGGCCCTAAGGATAAGGAAGCCCTGGCCATGCTCCACAATACCCAGGCGCAGATGCGGGAGCGGCAAAGGGATCTGGTACGCTGCCGGAAGGCCAGGAAGACGCCGTATTTTGGACGGATCGATTTTAAGGACCCAGGGGTTCCCGGGGAGGAGTCTTACTATGTGGGGCGGGTCGGTATTTCCGATGAAGCGTCGGAACCGGTGGTCATCGACTGGAGAGCGCCGCTGGCCTCGGTGTATTATGAGAACAGTACGGGAACGTGTACTTACACGGTGAAGGGCGAAGGGACGTTTTCTGTGGAGCTGAGGCGAAAGCGTACCTATGAGATCGCCAATGACCGGCTGAAGGAGTTTTTTGACTCGGACGTGGTGGCCAACGATGAGCTGCTGACCAAGTATCTGGCCAGAAACAAGACGGCGGTGCTGGGGGAAATCATCGCCACCATCCAGGAGGAGCAGAATGCCATCATCCGGAAAACGCCCAAGAGGAATCTGATCGTCCAGGGCGTGGCCGGGTCGGGGAAGACCACGGTGGCCATGCACAGGATTTCTTATATCCTGTATAATTATGAGGAAGAATTCCGGCCGCAGGATTTTTACATCATCGGCAGCAACCGGATCCTGCTGAACTATATCACCAGCGTTCTGCCGGATCTGGATGTGTACGGGGTTTCACAGATGACCATGGAGCAGCTGTTTGTGCGGCTGCTTTACGAGGACTGGGACCCGAGATTCCATCACATCCGCCCGATGGATAAAAAGGACGAGACGGTGTGGAGAAAAGGAAGCTATGCCTGGTTCCACGATCTGGAGCGATTCTGTCAGGAGTATGAGACATCCGCAGTGCCCCGCCAGGATATCCGCACGGAAAAATACGGTGTCCTGCTGATGGACGAGGCGTTCATTTCCGCGTATCTCAGGGACAATCCCAGGAGTTCCATGCAGGAGAAGATCAATATGCTCAACGAGATTCTCCGCGCAAAGCTGGAGAACGAGCTTTCCGGAAAGTATGTTTCCTACACGCCGGAAGAGAAAAAGGAGCTGTCCCGCCTTTACCGCTGGCATTTTGGGAGGGATGTGTGGAAAGGCTCCATTTTCCAGCTGTACCGGGAGTTTCTCGCCGCCCAGGAGGAAAGCGGGAAGTTCGTTTCCTTTACGGAGAACGAATTTGACCTCTATGATCTGGCGGCATTGGCGTATCTGTACAAGCGGATCAAGGAGACGGACGGCATCCGGGAGGCCAGTCATGTGATCATCGACGAGGCCCAGGATTTCGGGATGATGGCCTACGGGGCGCTGGAATACTGTCTCCGGGGCTGTACCTACACGATCATGGGGGATGTGTCCCAGAATATCCACTATGGCTACGGACTGAACGACTGGGAGGAGCTGCGGGCGCTGATACTGGCAAAAAATCCCGGCGGCTTCGGTCTTCTGAAGAAAAGCTACCGCAATACGGTGGAGATTTCCAACTTTGCCACGGAGATCCTGCGCCATGGAAACTTTGCGGTCTATCCGGTGGAGCCGATCAGCCGCCACGGCAGTCAGGTGCAGGTGACGGCCTGTGCGTCGGAGGAGGAAATGATCGCCGAGACGGAAAAAAATATCCGCAAATGGCTGCAGGAGGGCCGCGAGACCATCGCGGTGATCTGCCGGGACGAGGAGGAAGCCAGAAGTGTCAGCCAGCGTCTGGGGGAAACGTTGCCCCTGGCCGACAGTGACCCGGAGACGGCTAATTTCACTCAGGGCATCATGGTACTCCCTGTGGAGTACACGAAGGGACTGGAGTTTGACGGGGTGCTGCTGTATCATCCGTCCGCCGCGCATTACCCGGCGGAGGACCGGTATGTAAAGCTTCTGTATGTGGCAGCCACCCGGGCGCTCCACGAACTGACAGTAGTCCACCAGGGAGATCTGACTGATCTGATCGGGAAACCGGTGTCGGAGGAGAAGCGGATGCAGCTGTTGGAGACAGAGCGGGAGCTTCTGCGGGAGAGCCGGGCGGAGAAACCGCAGCGGGAATTTCTGCAGGAGAGCCAGGCGGAGAAAACGCAGAGGGAGCTTCTGCGGGAGAGGCAGGCGGAGAAGCCGCAGCGGGAACTTTTGCAGGAGAGCCGGGCGGAGAAGCCGCAGCGGGAATTTCTGCAGGAGGGCCTGGCGGAGAAGCCGCAGCGGGAACTTCTGCAGGAGGACCTGGCAGAGAAGCCGCAGAAGGGGCTTTTGCAGGAGAGCCGGGAAGAGAAGCTGCATCGGGGACTTTTGCAGGAGAGCCGGGAGGAGAAGCCGCAGCGGGGACTTTTGCAGGAAAGTCCGGAAGAAAAGCTACAGCGGCAGACTGGTCGGGTGAAAAACAGTACGGCGGCAGGAGAACGGCAAAACACTGGTGTGCAGCAGCGTTTTGCAGCGGACGGCGCGGGCAGGGAAAAACCGGTCAACAGCTCCCGGCACCGGTTCGGAGAACTGCCCGACGAGAGCATCCTGCGGCCCAAAGGTCACAGCCGCATCGACTGTTCCGTCCGGATCATCAAAAAGGGCAAGCAGTTTATTGATCTGATCAGCCGTTACGGGACTCTGCGGCTGACGCCGCTGGAACCGGAAATCCTTCGGGTACAGTTCTGCAAAGGTGTGGATCTTGATTTTCAGGATGGCTACTGGGGACGGAGTCCGGAAGGACCGGTGTCCTGGACGGCCAGGGCCGGAAAAAACCTTGTGGAGGTGGCCACGGAAAACCTGAAGGCGCGGATCGACAAAAAGACAGGCGCAGTCCAGTTTTTCGACCAGAAAGGAAAGCTTCTTCTGGCGGAGCGTCCGGACCTGCCCCGGCAGATCGAGACGGGAGTTCACAGCCATGCCTGGGCATATTTCGACTGGGGAAAGAACGAAAAGCTGTCCGCCAAGGGAGTTCTGACCGACGACATGGAGCGGATGAATCAGAAAGCCAGGTACATCAGCTTTGGCGGCAGAAGCCTGCGTATGCCGCTGCTGATCTCCGACAGTGGATATGGTCTTGGGATCGCGGCGGAGCAGGCGGCCATCTGCTGTACCATACCGACCTATGGAAAATATGTGTACACAGATGGAACGGGACGGATTGATTACTATTTTATTTTCGGCGGAGATCAGAAACATACGTTGGAATTGTACAAAAAAATCAGCGGATGAACCGTAACTGTTGAACCAGGTCTGCGCATCTGCTGCGCAGACCGTATGAAAACGTGGCAAAAAAAATTCCCGGAATCAGCAGACACGAAGATATGTCAGCAGATTCCGGGAGTTTTTTTCGCAAAATATCCCCGTGAAACAGCAATCAGGTGGTGATAAAAGTGGAATATCCCGCCCGGCGGAGATTCCGCTCCATGGTGATCGCGTTGCCCAGCTGGCGGTAGGCGCCCACCTGGACCTTGTAAAAGCCGTCTTCGTTCAGGATAAAAGCCGGGTAGCCGCGCTCCTGGAGTTCGTAAAGCATATTGTCGGCGTTCTGACGCACCCGGTACAATCCCACCTGAACCCGGTAGAGAGGTTCCTGCGGTTCCATTGTGCCTGGGCCGGGCATAGGGCCGCCCGGGGGGAACCCGTTCATGCCAGAACCGCCCGGAGCAGGAACATTTATGCCAGGGCCGCCTGGAGCAGGAGTATTCATGCCAGGACTGCCTGGAGCAGGAGCGTTCATGCCAGGGCCGCCTGGAGCAGGAGTATTCATGCCAGGACCGCCTGGAGCAGGAGCGTTCATGCCAAGACCGCCTGGAGCTGGATTCCCCATGCCGGTTCCCCTTGCCCCTGTGTTTTCCGTTGGAAAATCCCAGAAAAGTGTCTGTGAAGAATCCGTCTGCGAAGAACCCGTCTGCGAAGAACCCATCTGCGAGGATGCCGCCTGGGAAGAACCTGCCATAAATTCGCTATCCGCCGGCGGCGCAGCCGTAATCCCCAGGGTGGAGGCTACCGCGTCCGCGATGGCCCGGGCCATATCGTCCTCGGTCTGGTCGAACAGAGCATTGTCCCCGTCGTTGTTGAGAAATCCGGCTTCAATGAGAATGGCCGGCATTTTTGTGCGCCGGAGCACCACGAGCCCCGGCCGTTCCTTCACGCCGAGATTTTTAAAGCCCAGATCGGCCAGCGCCTGGTTCACGGCCTCGGCCATTTCAAGCTTTACGCCGGATTTGTCGTAAACAAGAGTCTCGACCCCTTCGTACTGGTTGGGGTATTCGGAGGAATTGCGGTGAATGGAGATAAAAAAATCCGCGTCCGCGTTGTTGGCAATCTGCGCTTTCTCAAACGGCGTCTGATAGACGTCCGTGGTTCTGGTAAAAAGTACATCGATTCCGTAATCCTTTAATAGCTCGCCGACTTTCAGCGCCAGCGAGAGCGTATCGTCTTTTTCCTGACGCCCGTCAAAGACCGCGCCCGGGTCTGCGCCGCCATGTGCGGGGTGAAGGATGCGCAAGTAAATGGCAGCAGTTCAGCTGCGCTGAACTGCTGCAGATTTTTGCCAAGTTATCCCTGCACGCAGTTCAGCCGGACGAAGAATGTATTGACCCCGTCCCGGCTTTCCGCCCAGATTTTCCCCCTGTGCTTTTCCACAATCTGTTCTGCGATGGACAGGCCAAGTCCGTAGCTTCCGTCCCGGCTGCGGCTGCTGTCCGTGCGGTAGAACCGCTGAAAAATACGTTCCAGCTCCGCGGCGGACAAAGGCTCGCCCAGGCTGCGGACCTGGAGCAGACAGGAATGGCGCGTCTTTTGCAGGGAGACGGTAACGGCGGAATCGGTTTTTGAATATTTCAGGCCGTTGTCCAGGAGGATTTCCAACAGCTGCCGCAGGTAAAAGGCGTTTCCGTTTACCTGGATGCCCGGAGCAATGTGGGATTGCAGTTCCCGGTTGTGTTCAAAATACAGCGGCTCGAAGGGACAGACGGATTCCTCCGCCAGCGCGCTGAGATCCAGCGGTTCCATGGCCGTCTGTACAGAGCCGCCGTCGATTCTGGAAAGCTCCAGCATTCCCTCCACAAGCTTCTGCATCTGTCCGGTCATGGCGCGGATGTTTTCAAGGAAACGCGTTTTCTGTTTTGCGGGAAAAGACGGGGAGGCCAGAAGCTCCGTGTTGGTCAGAATGACGGTCAGCGGTGTTTTCAGTTCGTGGGAAGCGTCGGCCACAAACTGTTTTTGACGGCTCCAGGCCTGTTCCACCGGCCGGACGGCCCAGTTCGCCAGGAAAACGCTGATGGCGAGAAAGGCGAAGAAGCTGAACACACCGATCAGAAGGCAGTTTCGCGTCAGGTTGTTCATGGTCGTGAATTCTGTGGACACATCCATAAAGATCAAAAACTCATTGGCCGGCGTGGAAACACGAAGGAACCGCAGGTTATAGTCCGGCAGCAGTCCGGTCCGCTCCCGGGTGGACAGGGACAGGTCGATGAGCTTCTGGAGGTAGTCTTCCTGGGAGGAAAGATGTGAGTAGCTTCCGGCGATCTCCAGCGGCTTTTCACGGCCATCCAGCCGCAGGGTGAAATACGGCAGGCGGATTTTTGAGGCGTCCCCGGGTTTTGCCAGATACAGCGGGTTGGCAGCAATTTCCTGGAGCATCTGCCGGTTGTTCCGTTCCAGATTGCTGTGGGTAAAATGGATGACCAGTCCCAGGATCACGGCCAGCATGATGGTGATGATGGCCATATTGATACAGATAAATTTAATACGCAGTTTTCTCAGCATGGTTGTTCCACCTCCAGATGATACCCCAGCCGGCGGACGGCGACGATGCGCACATTGGAGCCGATGGCGGCAAGCTTTTTCCTCAGAAATCCCACATAGACTTCCACATGGTTTTCCACGGCGTTGGAATCGTACCCCCATACATGGGCAAGGATCCGCTCCTTGGGAAAATTCCGTTCCGGGTTCTGGAAAAGGAGCCGCAGGATGTCAAACTCTCTGGCCGAAAGCCGGAGATTTTTTTCGCCGCAGAACAGTGTGCCGGAGAACAGATCCAGGGAGGTGTTTCCAAAGGACAGCTCATTGACCTGGGGACCCTGGCGGCGCAGCAGGACGTTGATACAGGCGAAAAGCTCCCGGGAATCGAAGGGCTTCGTCAGGTAATAATCCGCGCCCGCGTCCAGACCCTCCACCCGGTCCTCCAAAGCGGCCCGCGCCGTGAGCATCAGGATCGGCGTTCCAAAGTGACGGGAGCGGAGGTTCCGGGCCACCTGACAGCCGCTGCGTCCTGGCAGCAGTACATCGAGAATCACCAGGTCGTAGATATCCAGCTTTGCATATTCCTCCCCGGTGATCCCGTCGTACACCGTGTCCGCCTGGTAGCCTTTCTCCTCCAGAAGGGTTTTCAGCGATTCCGCCAGCAGTTTTTCATCCTCTATGATCAGAAATTTCATCTGTGCTCCTCCTTAACCTGATGCGACCATTATATAGGAAATCATGGGGCGTTGTGTGATATTTCTGTGAAATCGATGGGCAAAGGGGTCATTTTTCAGCTTCATTTCAGCATATCTGTTTAAAATAAGGGAACAGTTCAGCGTTGCTGAACGATTACACGCTTCGCGATGCACATCTTGCGAAAAGCAATGGAAAACAATTTTAAACTGGGAGGTTTGAGATGATAACAGTAGAGCACTTGACGAAATGTTACGGTGATTTTCTGGCTGTGGACGATCTGTCCTTTGAGATCGACGAAGGCCATGTCTACGGATTCCTGGGGCCCAACGGCGCGGGAAAATCCACCACAATGAATATCATGACCGGATGTCTGTCGGCCACCGCCGGCCATGTGCGGATTGATGGTCACGATATTTTTGACGAGGCGGACAAGGCAAAGAAGCTCATCGGCTATCTGCCGGAGCAGCCGCCCCTTTACATGAGTGAGACGCCGGAGGAATATCTGCGGTTTGTGGGCCGTGCCAAAGGCCTGAAGAAAGGGGAGCTGGAACGCCAGGTGGAGGAGGTCATCCGGCAGACAAAACTGGAGGATGTGAGACGGCGGCTGATTTCCAAGCTGTCCAAAGGCTATAAGCAGCGTGTGGGAATCGCCCAGGCGCTGCTTGGAAATCCAAAGGTCATCATCCTCGACGAGCCGACCGTCGGACTGGATCCGATCCAGATCATTGAGATCCGGGACCTGATCCGCCAGCTGGGTCAGACCCATACGGTGATTTTAAGCTCCCACATCCTGTCGGAGGTACAGGCCATCTGCGATCAGATCATGATCATCGCCAGAGGAAAGCTGGTGGCGTTCGACGAACCGCAGAATCTGGAGAAGCTGCTGACCGGATCCAACGAGATCTTCTTTACCACGGAGGCCAGTCCCCAGGAGACGGCTAAGATCCTTGACGCCATGGAGGAAATCCAGGAGTGGGAGATTCTGAAAGATGAGGATCTTGTGGAAGAAAATGCAGGTGCCGGAAAGGATGCTTTTGCAGATAATGCTTTCGCAGAAACCGCGGATACTGCGAAAGACCATGGCAGTGAAACTGTCTTCGATGCGGAGGATGACCGGATGGAAACGGTTGGGGAATACAAATCATCACAGACAGCTGTGGCAGGTCAGAAAGTGGAAGAAAAAGAAGGCCTGGAACCAGAGACAGTTTCCGTCCGCGTGGCGATCGGAAACGCGGATTCCCGCGGGGTCTGCCGCAGTCTGTTCTTCGCCTTCGCCGGCAGCGGCCGGGCGCTTCTGGAGCTGTCGGCCAAGAAGGCCAGCCTGGAGGATGTATTTATCGAATTAACGGAAAGTGAGGTACCCGAGGAATGATCGCTGTATTGAGACATGAATTGTCTATTTATTTCCGGTCGTTTACCGCTTATGTATTCGGCGCGTTTCTGCTGGTGTTCGTGGGGATTGGAGCCATGATCTATAATCTCCAGCAGGCGGTGGCAAATTTTGAGTATGTGCTGAGTTTTGTGTGTATGGTGTTTGTGGTCATCGTGCCGCTTCTGACCATGCGCGTCATCGCGGAAGAAAAGAAGCAGAAGACGGACCAGCTGCTGTATTCCCTGCCGATCACGACCCTTCAGGTGGTGATGGGAAAATTCCTGGCGCTGCTTACGGTCTACCTGATTCCGTTGTGTGTTATCGCGGTGTATCCGCTGGTGTTCGCCCAGTTTGGAGACGTATATCTTCCCACGTCCTACGGTTCCATCGCTGCCTTTTTTGTCATGGGCGCGGCGCTTTTGGCCCTTGGGATGTTCCTTTCGTCCCTGACGGAGAACCAGGGATTCGCGGCAGGCATCGGCGTCGCGGTGATTTTGCTGAACTACTACAGCGTCACGCTGGCCGAGTATGTGTCGTCCACGGCCCTTGGTTCCGTGATTGTTCTGTGGGTGTTTATCATCCTGCTGGGTGTTCTGGTGAAGCATATCACGAGAAACGAAAACCTGGCCTACGGGGTCAGCCTGGCGCTCATGGCAGTCACCTGCGTGACCTATTATCTGGACAGCTCGAAATTTGAGGGACTGATTCCTGAAATCATGACCAAGCTGTCTCTGTTCGAGAGATTTTACACCTTCGTCAACGGGGTGTTTGATCTCACCGCAATCTTTTATTATCTGACTGTCATCGGATTCTTTTTGTTCCTGACGGTGCAGTCCCTGGAAAAGAGGAGGTATAACTGATGAAGAACCTGAAATTTCCCGGTGGGGGCAGGAAAAAGGAGCAGGCCAGGGAGCCGCAGCGGATCAAAAACCATGTGGCGTTCCAGGGCGGAATTTATTCTCTGACCATCACAGTCATCGTCCTGGCCATCCTTGTGGCCCTCAATGTGCTGGTTTCGGCGCTGCCGTCCACTTACACGAACCTGGATATCAGTTCCTCCAAGCTGTATTCCATCACCAGCAACACAAAGGCGGTGGTCAACGCGCTGGAGGACGACGTGACTATCTACTGGATCGTCCAGTCGGGCGAGGAAGACGAGGTTGTAGAAAATCTTCTGAACAAATACGACAGCCTGTCGGAGCACATCGATGTGTCCAAGAAAAATCCCGACGTGTTCCCCACCTTCGCGGAGCAGTACACAGACGAGGAGGTGGCAAACAACAGCCTTGTGGTGGAGTGCGGCGAGCGGAGCCGGTACATCAGCTACAATGACATTTATCTGTCGGAGGCAAACATGTCCACCTATTCCTACGAGTATTCCTTCGACGGCGAGGGAGCGATCACTTCGGCCATCGACTATGTGGTGAACGAGGAGCAGCCGCAGCTGTATCTGCTGGAAGGCCATGGAGAGCGGGAGCTGTCCGGAGTGTTTGCCAGCCAGATCGAGAAGGAAAACATAGAGACGACCACCTTTTCTCTGCTGAATGAGGACACAGTCCCTGAGGAAGCGGACGCAATCCTGATCTACGCGCCGTCCAGCGATATCTCCGGGGAGGAGCGGGACCTGCTGAAGGAATATGTACAGAACGGCGGAAAGCTGATGGTGCTGGCAGGCCCCACCGAGGACGGCACGCTGGAGAACCTGTACGACGTGATGGCCGATTACGGCGTCGAGCCGCAGGAGGGGATTGTGGTGGAAGGAGACCGGGAGCATTACGCGTTCCAGTCGCCGTACATCCTTCTTCCCGACATTGCCAGCCATGAGATCACAGACCCGCTGCTGGAGGAAACGTATTATGCGATCCTGCCGGTGGCACAGGGTATGACTGTCAGCGGCGCCGGGGAAGGCACAGTGACGGAGCTTCTGACCACCTCGGAATCCTCTTTCAGCAAGATTGCAGGCTACAGTCTGACAACTTATGAGAAGGAGGACGGCGATATCGACGGCCCGTTTTCGGTGGCAGTGTCCATCGACTGCGGAAACGAAGGGCAGATCGTGTGGTTTTCCTCGTCGGATTTCCTGGAAGATGTGTATAACTCCTATTCTTCCGGCGCCAACCTGGATCTGACCATGAACGCCCTTTCCTCCCTGGTGGGAGAGAACGACGCGGTATCTATCCGCAGCAAATCGCTGAATTACAGCTACCTGACCATCAGCGATTCCGTTTCCACGGTGCTGAAGCAGCTGATGATCGGCGTGTTCCCGCTGGCATATCTTGCCATTGGCGGAGTGATTATCCTGAGAAGGAGGAGACGAAATGAAGCGGGCTAAGAGATTATATATTCTGCTGGGGGTTCTTGTGGCCGCCTGCGCGGGAGCCTACGGCGTCCTGAAATATGAAGAACGGAAAGAACAGATCAGCAACAGCGAGGAAGTGGTGCTGCAGATTCCGGCCGAAGATGTCACCGGACTTTCCTGGGAGTATGAAGGCGAACAATTGGCGTTTCACAAGAATGACGGGTGGACCTACGACGAGGACGAGGCGTTTCCCGTGAGCGAGGACGCGATCGACAGCCTGCTGGAGGTTTTCCGTGAGTTCTCGGTTTCCTTTATTATCGAAGATGTGGAGGATTACGGCCAGTACGGACTGGAGGAACCGGTCTGCACCATCCAGGTGGAGACAGAGGAAGAAACCTATGACATTCAGCTGGGCGATTACAGCACCATGGATTCCCAGCGGTATGTATCCATCGGCGACGGAAATGTTTATCTGGTGCAGGAGGACCCGCTGGACTCCTTTGACGCGGTGCTGAGCGATATGATCGAGAACGACGAGACGCCGTCCTTTGGCAGCGCTCAGGTGCAGCAGGTGCAGTTTGCGGGAGCGCAGGAGTATCAGCTGGAATACCAGGAGGACAGCACAGACACCTACTGTGCCGACGACGTTTACTTTACGGAGCGTGACAAAGAGAACCGGCCGCTGGATACGGATCTTGTGGACAGTTATCTCAACAGCATTTCCAATCTTTCTCTGACCGATTATGTGACCTACAATGCCACCGGCGAGGAGCTGGCCTCCTACGGACTGGACGACCCGGAGCTGACGGTGACGGTACAGTATACGCCAAAGGACGACGAGGACACAGAGGAAAACGAGGCGGTGGAGCAGACCTTCGTTCTGAATATTTCCCGCGACCCCGAGGAAGCGGCTGCCGCGGAAGAGGCTGAAGAAGAGAATGGCGGCCAGGGAGACGGTGATTTCCAAGAGAGCGATTCTGAAAACGACAATTCCGAGAACGATGATTCCGGAGACAGCGGCGAGATCACCGCATACGTCCGCGTGGGCGAGTCTCCCATTGTCTATCGGCTGACGGCGGACGACTACAGAACGCTGACCGCCGCCGCTTATGACGACCTGCGCCACCAGGAGGTATTCACCGGGGACTTCGGCGATATTACCCAGATTGACATTTCCCTGGAGGAGCAGGAATACTCCATCACTACCCGGGAGGAAGACGATGAGACAACGTACTTCTACGGGGACGAAGAGCTGGAGATCGGCGAGTTCAAAAGCGCGCTGGCGGCGCTGACCGCGGACAGCTTTACTGACCAGGAGCCGTCGGACAAAGAGGAGATTGGCCTGACCCTTCATCTGGACAACGAGACCTATCCCCAGGTGACGGTGGAACTGTACCGCTATGACGGAAGCAGCTGCCTGGCGGTGGTGGACGGAGAGCCGGTGTGCCTGGTGGAACGGTCCTACGTTGTGGATCTGATCGAGGCCGTCAACGCCATCGTGCTGAATTGATTGAGACAGAAAAGAAAGACCATAGGCAACAAGCACAGCGTGCCGCCTGCAAAGCCGCAGGATGGACGCTGTGCTTTTTTTGGAAAATCAGGAAAACCGGTAAGTGATCTGAATGCGGTTGGGCTCATACACTGTGATCCCGGCAATCAGTCCCGCGGCCAGTTCCCGCGTCAGAAGTTCCGGCTGTATCCGCGCAAGGAACTGCTCGCCGGTCACAGGTTCAGGCTCAGACTCAGGCTTTGCTCCCTTCGGATCGGAGTCCTTTTCCTGTTCCAGGAGCTTCAGCTGCATGGAAAGAACGTTCTCCTTTTGCTGATAATCCCGGCGATACGCCAGGTAATCGTCTCTGGAGATCAGGCGGTCCTGGTAATCCTCGTAGAGAGACTGTTTGCGCTTCCGCACCAGCGCCAGTTCCTGACGGATGTTTTTCTTTTGCGTTTTCTTTTGCGAGGACAGTTCCTTTGGGTCTGTTATAGGTTGGGGGGCAGTGATATTCTTCCTTTCGTCTATGGTTCTTTGCCCGGCCATGTTCTTCTGTTTTCGTGGATCACGAAAAAGCATTTGGTTTTTCATCATAGTGTCCAGGGACTGCCCACAGATGGCTTCCGCATTGGCAAGAAGCGTTTTCAGGTCTTCGGCCACAAGCTCCTCCAGCAGCCGCAGCGGCACCATATGAGGCGAGCAGAACTGCCGGCCGTTTCTGCGATAGACCCCGCAGTACAGGGAACAGACACGGGAGCCGTCGGCGCGCCGCCAGGTATTTCTGGCCATAGCGCCGCCGCAGTCGCCGCAGCGGACAAGACCGGTGAAAGGGTTCCGGCGAGAATGAAACTCCACACTTTTTGTCCGCCCTGCAAGAAGCCGCTGGGTTTTCTCCCAGGTCTCCCGGTCGATGATCGGCTCATGGGTATTTTCCACGACGATCCACTGTTCCCGCTTCACAGCCTTCTGGCGGCCGCGCATATGCTGCCGCCGGGTTCCCTGCACCATATTTCCCACATACATTTCCCGGTGCAGAATACTGTTGACGGCAGAATAAGACCAGCAGGCCACTCCGGGGAGGATTCTGGGATTTTGGTACTTCATCCCCAGCGCCTGTTTATAGGCGGCAGGGCAGGGAACCCCCTCGCTGTTGAGTAAAGAAGCGATCCGCTGTTTTCCGTACCCCTGAAGATAAAGAGAAAAAATCCTCCGTACAACACTGGCCGGGTACTCGTCAATAATCAGACGGTTTTTATCCAGCGGAGATTTCCGGTAGCCATAACAGGAAAAGGCCCCGATAAACGCGCCGGCCTTCTGCTTTGCGGATAAAGTCGCATGGATCTTTCCGGAGATATCCCTTGCATACTGCTCATTAAAGATATTTTTAATAGGAAGAAGCATATCATACGGCTGCTTCAGACTGTCAATTCCATCCGAAAGGGAAAGGAACCGCACCCCGAGCTCCGGAAAATACCGCTCCAGATACCTGCCCGTCTCAATATAATCACGCCCGAACCGGGAAAGGTCCTTGACCGCCACACAATCCACCACACCCGCCTCAATATCCCCCAGCATCCGCAGAAATGCCGGCCGCTGAAAACTGGTCCCGGAAAAACCATCATCTATATAGAAATCATACAGACACAGATCCTCCCTGCCCTCCAGAAACTGCTGCAGGAGCCTGCGCTGATTCCCCACACTGTCACTTTCCTCCCGGTCCCCATCTTCCCGCGACAGCCGGATATAGGCGGCCACCGAAAAAATCCTCTCCTTTTCATCCGTCATACCCATCCCGCCCCTCTGTTGACAGAAGTTCCTCCATCTGTCTCAAAAGCATCGAAACCACCCGCTCTAAAACCTCTTTTCCGGAAAGTCCCTCAGAAAACACCCGCTCCACCCGAAAATCCAGACACTCCCCCCGGCCATTCTCCCAAGTTTTGAAGGAATTCTTTTCCAAAATCTCCTCCACCCGCGCCCGCTCCTGATACTTCGTCCGCAGCTGCTCCCGAACGCCAGAAATCCCATCATCCACGTCCCTGCGCAACGCACACCCCCCATGCCCTGCATCCACAACAATTTTATAAGCCATACAAAACTCCCTGTGTACTACCTTTCCCTTCAATATATGCACCATACGCGCAAACGGCCACAAAACTCTGCAAACACGCTTTAGAGCGTGTTTGAACATTCATTCCTGCAATCTGCACGCCCCACTTTGCGTGGAATTTGCCCCAAAATCAGTCAGCGTAGCCCGCTACGCCTCCCGATTTTGGAACAAATTCCCC
>JAGHIA010000052.1 GCA_017887445.1 Fusicatenibacter sp. | reverse complement strand
TATCGAAAGAAGAAATTGACGCTGTATTAAGCAGGGGAACCTCCGGGGTATTGGCCTTATCCGGGGATGATGGTTACCCTTACGCGGTTCCGATCAGCTATGTATACGACGGGACAAAGATTTATTTCCATTGTGCAAAGTCCGGGCATAAACTGGATGCAATACGGAGAAACGCGAAGGCTTCTTTCTGTGTTATCGACCAGGACCAGCTGGTTCCGAAAGAATATACGACTTATTTTCGAAGCGTCATTGTCTTCGGACAGATACGGGTGCTGACGGATGATGGGGAAAAAAGAGCGTCCATAGAGAAGCTTGCGCTCAAGTATGCGCCCATGGATACGGAAACAGGGCGCGCGCATACGATAGAACAGGAATGGGGGCCGCTTTGTATGCTGGAAATGACCATCGACCACATGACGGGGAAGGAAGCGATTGAGCTGGTAAAAAGAAATATGTGAGTTGTAAACGCAGAGGTGCCGGCTGCCGGTAGGGCATTACAATCTTCGAAAAAAACGAAATATATAATGTGGTCTGAAATGGTTACATTGTTTGATTATAAGTCGAAATCGTGTTATTATTGTAATATACAGACTATTTATGGAAATATATGGATGTGATTCGTAGATTGTGGAGGAGAAGTTTTACATGGAATGGAATGATTTCTCTTTATGGGCGGCGCTTATTTTATTTATAGAAATTTTTTGTCATTTTCTGAGACAGCGTACGCTGAGGGACAAAAACTCGAGAATATTTACTGAAATTATTGTATTGGGTATTTTGCACTGTTTTCTTGGAATATCTCTTATCCGTGTGCTGACGTTTCAATACGATACAGGGGACCGGTTCATTCTTGGAATTGCTTTTCTGCTTTATTTGGTAAATACGGCGCTTCCTTTTAAAATGCTGAGGTTCATCGTATCTTTATGCAATTTTCAGGAAAAGAAAGAAAAAAGGATTACAATGGCAGGACGGTCCGTATGGCTGTGCAGTGTCTTTATGATTATGTTGAATTTTCCATTTAAATTTCTTTTCTATGTGGAAAATGGAATTCTGCAATCCGGACCATTGTATATCTTTTACAGTGCCTTTTTTATGATCTATTCTCTCTTTGATCTGTATTTTATCCTGAGATGCGGAAAAGCGCTGGGGAAAGAAGCGTCAAGGGCATTAATAGAAGCAAACTTGATCGCTATTATCGGATTGATGTTCCAGCAGTATTTCCATCTGCATATGGTATTCGGATTTACGTTGTCGATAGCTGTGCTTGTTCTCTATCTTTTACTGAAAAATCCCCATGCTTATATGGATGAAGAAACGAATGTTTTTAATGCCAATTATTTTTATACATATATGAAAGACAGGAAAATCGGCGGAAAAGATTCCCTGTTGATCGTAGATTTTTATAACCTGATATCGGTGAGTTATATTTATACAAGTCATACGGAACAAAAATTGGTTGTAAAAATCGCCGAGCAATTATGGAAAATGAAGGGAGATTCTCAAGTGTTTCGTGTGGCGCCGGACCGGTTTGTTTTATGTGTTCACAATGACCATGAAATGAGCGAACTTAAGGCAGCGATCCACCGCTGGCTGTACCAGGGAATCCTTGTTGATAAAAACTATGTCACCTGCCGCGCGATCCTGGCGGAAATTCAGATGGAACATATCAGGGATGTCAAGGAATTGAAGGCGTATACGGATTTTCTGATCGATTACGCGCTGACGCGGGAGGATATGACAGAGATCCATGATTCGGATGAGTTAAAAAAGCAGTTTGACTATGAAACGGAAATTGAGCATTTTCTTCCAGAGGCAATAGAAAAAGATTTGTTTCAGGTCTGGTACCAGCCAGTCTATTCTCTGGACAGCAAGAAATATGTTTCCATGGAAGCGCTTAGCCGGCTGAAGCACCCGAAGCTTGGATGGATTTCTCCGGAACTGTTTATCCAGATTGCGGTAAGAAATGGCTGGGCCACAAAGATCACGCAGCTTCAGCTAAAAAAAGTCTGCGATTTTATAAAAAACAACGAAGAGATTTTGAAAGATATTCAGAATATCAAGATTAACCTGTCTCCCTGTGAGTTACTGGAAAACGGCTATTGCGAAAAGCTCTTGTCTGCGATCCATGGATCCTCTGTTCCGTTTTCTAAAATCCAATTTGAGGTGACGGAGACAACCGCTACCCAGTATACGAAGGAAACGCACCGGTTCATCAACATGCTGCAAAAGGAAGGCGTGGGACTTTGCCTGGATGATTTTGGGGCGGGCTATGCGAATCTGAATTCTGTGCTGAGTCTGCCGTACTCCACGGTAAAAATGGACCGCTCACTGCTGCAGGGAATCTGTGAGAACGGGAAGAGCTCTCTTTTTTACAGGGATCTGGTCACGATATTAAAAAGGCAGGGCTTTATGGTAGTGGCTGAAGGAGTGGAAAAGGAGCAGGAAGTAGAGCTGCTTTCGGAATGGAAGGTGGATTTTATTCAGGGATTTTACTTTTCAAAGCCTGTTCCGGAGCAGGAGATTCTTCTGTTGCTGGAGCGTGTTTGAAAATTGCTTTCTGCAAGATGTGCGTCACAGTTACGCCTGCGTTTTTGAACATGCACACTCGAAAAAATATCCTGCGTCATCTGGCTAGATATTTCAAATACGGTGTACTGGAGCGTGTTTGAAAATTGCTTTAAGCGGATGAGTCAGGTTCGCCGGGGAGAAGAAATTGGATGTGTCGTCCTGAGATGCTGAAGGAGTATGTATGGTAAAGGGGAAGGCTGCCGCATGAAACAAATCATTGCGGCAGTCTCGTCATATTATATTTTTAGATCTTCAAAAACAATTTCCCGTATTTCCTGAGCAATTCGTTTCATTTGTCCGGTATCCAGCTTGGCTTTTTGTGCCACGGACAGCAAATCGTTTATGCCGGGGTCTTTTCCATTTCCATCTACCGTTGTAGCATGCTCTCCGCCAATAGAGTTACTGTAAGTCAGGTCGTATGCGGGTGAAAGCACCCATTTCCCGTTTTGATATAAATAAGAAAAGTTTTTGGAATGGTCATCCCGGTTGTGGGCAAAAACATTAAAACACATCAGGCGGAATAGCTTTTCAAGTTCTTCATAGCTTTTTGTCGCCGGCCAACCTCACATCCGGACAAAAAAACCCGAAGATATTTATAACTGTTCATCGATTACCTCCTGGATGGATCGATAGTTCTTCTTGGAAAATAACGCATCAAAGTCATTTTCGCAACCTAAAACAAACGCAATTTTGATGAGAGAGGATAGTGATATTTCGCCCAGCCGCTCAAAGCGTTTCAGTGACCCAAGACTTACATCGGCCTGCACACTAAGCTGTGCCTGTGTGATTTTTAACTCCTTTCTCCTGGCCCTCATCCGTTTTGCGATCTCAAGGTTGATATCACCGGGGGATCTTAAAAAGCTGAAAGTATTCATAGATAATATTTTAACCAAAATAGGCAAATATTGCAAGAAATAGATAATATAATATCTAAAATTTTGAAAGGAAAGAACAGCTATTCAGCCAGCTGAATTAGTTACGGCATCCGGCCATGAAAAATCGCTTCGCGATGGACCGAATGCCCATAGGCGCTACGTTTTCATACGGTCTGTGCAGTGAATGCGCAGATCTGGCTAAACTGTTGCAGGAAAGAGTACAATAAAGCGAGGGCGGCGCACAGAAACTGCGGTAAATGCAGTTTCTGTGCAACAATTTGCCTGTCTCGACAGATATATGATTCTGTGCCGCTACGAAGTGCGCGATACTGCAGCGCAAAGAAATCATCCATCCTCCCGCGTAAGATTCTTCAGCCATATATATTTTTTATATCGCGGATACAGCCACGGCGCCTTCACAATCTCATCCGCGCACATCAGCATATACACCACAATGACCGGCCAGCGAAACACAAAGGTTCCAAGCAGCGCCAGCGGCAGGGCAAAGCACCAGGACGCGAAGAACACGCTGATGGCGTCATATCTGGCGTCGCCGCCTGCCGGGAAGATTCCGCAGACGATGATGGTGTTGACGGAATAGGCAAAAACATAAAAGCCGCTGAAGATCAGCATAAGGATCAGGTATTGCCTTGCGGTTTCCGACAGCACGAAAAACTCAGCCACGATCGGGCCCAGTACGCAGAGCAGCGCCATGTGGATCCCGCCGACCCAGAAGGAAATCCGGCAGAACCGCCTGCCGTACGTCTTCGCCTGATCGAACAGGTTCTGGCCGAGAAGTTTTCCAATCATGATTCCAGCGCCGGCGGAGATTCCCTTGCAGACGCAGGTGACAAGCTCCTGGGCGATGGAGGCAATGGAGGCGGCCGCCGTGGCGTCGGAGCCGAGATGCCCCATGATCAGCGAGTGCATGGAGAAACCCAGTCCCCAGGCCAGCGAACTGCAGAGCATGGGAAACGCAATCTTCAGCAGATCTTTGCTGATATCAGCGGAAAACCAGCGAAATCCCTGCAGATCCGGCCGCACACTGCCGCCCCGGTGGGACTCTGCGACGCACCACACCAGCGCCATCAGTTCCACGACCACTGTGGAGTAAGCCGAACCGTTAGCGCCCAGCGCCGGCGCTCCGGCAACGCCGTAGATCAGGAAAAAGTCGATGACAATGTCGGTGATGAGGGTGACGACAGAGATTACGACACTTTTTGTAGCCTTTCCCTCCAGCTTCATCACCAGATAATAGCACTGGGTAACACCGCTGAACAGATAAGAGAAGCTCACCGCGCGAAGGTAGGAAGCGCCGATTTCGATTAGCTGAGGCTCCGGTGTATAAATCCGCATCAAAATCTCCGGCACAAACATTGCCAGCGCAAAAAACAGAAAGGAAATGGCGAAGGCCCATTTCATAAGGAAACAAAACAGGTTTTTCACCATCCTGCGGTCGCCCTTTCCCCAATACTGTGCAAGAAGAGCGCTTCCGCCGCCGACAATAGCGCCGCTGAACAGATTCATGATAAATGCGATCTGGTTCGCCAGAGAGACGGCGGACACCGCGTCCTGGGTCAGCCGCCCCAGCATCAGCGCGTCCGACGCGCCGATCAAAGCCACCAGCAGATTCTGCAGGCCGATGGGGATGGCCAGCGAGAAAAGAGCTTTGTAAAAGCCTTTCGAGTCTGCCGAAGCTGTGTTGTACTTCTGATTCATTGAAAGTTCCTCCCGATATATAAGTATGGAATGTGCCTTAACGGTTCAGCTATGTTAGAGCGTGTTTGAACATTCATTCCTGCAATCTGCACGCCCCACTTTGCGTGGAATTTGTCCCAAAATCAGTCAGCGTAGCCCGCTACGCCTCCTGGTTTTGAAACAAATTCCCCACAAACTGTGACGCACATCTTGCAGAAAGCAATTTTCAAACACGCTCTAGCCTGTTACGTCAGCCTGTTACGTCAGTTCTTGTCAGATGAAACATTACCAAGTATAATTATGTCACAGGCAGCGCCTGGATTTCTATGGATATATTATCGGAAAATATAACAATATTACATATAATGTAACGGGGGAGGGACACAGGTGGAAAAGCGACAGGTACCCATTGATCATGAGATGAACGCCATAATTTCCTATGACGATGCGTTCCGGTTCATTGTCTCACGGGATGATCTGAACGAATATAACAAAGGATTTGTAAACTGGCACAAGCAGCCGGCCATCGAAATCTCCGTGATTTGCGAAGGTGCGGTCACTGTGAACGTGCTGGAGCGGGAGCAGAGAGTGGAGGCAGGCGACGGTTTTTTTATCATGCCGGGATTTCTGCACTCCATCCGTCCCGCGCCAGGTTATGAAGGCGCAAAATACGTCACACTGATCTTTTATCCGGAAATATTATACGGTTATCGGGGAAGCTATTACGACGAAGCATACTACCGGCCCATCGCCGGATGCGGCGCGCCGTTTTTTACCTTCAGCGGCTGCGACGCGTGGACAGAGGAAATATTCTCAGGGGTAAAGTGGATCGCCGACCGCTGGCCGGACACATCGCCTGCTTTCCGGCTGCGGACGCAGCACATTCTCCAGAATCTATGGACATTGTTTGCCGATCATCTGACCACCCAGGCCAGACCAAGCGCCGCCGCCCGGGACACCCGGAAAATTCTGCAGATGGTCGGCTATCTGCATGAACACTACCAGGAAAAATTTTCCCTGACGGCTCTGGCGGAAGACGTATCCATGAGCAGAAACGAATGCTGCCGCTATTTCAAGCGAATGATGAACATGACCATCACCGAATACCTCCTGGAATATCGCCTGACCAAAGCCGCCGCGCTCCTGGAATCCGCCGGCCTGAGCGTCACCGAGGTAGCCGGACAGACAGGATTCTGCGATGTGAGCTATTTCATCAAAATGTTCCGAAAGAAAATAGGAGTAACACCGAAAATGTATATGAATCATGAACACATCAGGCGGAAATCCTGAACCCGCTATCTCTTTTCTGCATACGTCAGTTTCGTACTGCTTTTTCCTATATGAAAGGTTTTTATAAAGCCACAAAGAACACAGCGGAAAAATAACGGATTCATTATATGTTTTTGAAAGTGGTTTGTATAGCTGAGAATGCGGCAGAATATAATAGACGGTGGTTTTATCGCCGTCAAGTCCGTTGAAATCTCCCTCATATGATGCTAAAATGATGGAGACAATTCTGAAATGAAGGAGATTATCTGATGAGACATTTTGACTATAAAATGGCTCCCGAAAAACTGCTGACACCGGAAATTGTTCAGATGATCGGAAGTCTTCACGAGCATAAAGGGAAACAGGAACTTTTGCGCAAAGTGGGGCGTGCAGATTGCAGGAATGAATTTTCAAACACGCTTTAGCCAGCTGAACGGTTACTAACAATGAACAGACTCATAAATAAAAACCGCCGAAACCATTGATTTTTCAATAGTTTCGGCGGTTTTTGCCGTCTCTGAGAGGAGTCGAACCTCCGCTGGCGTGCCTTAGGAGGGCACCGCTCTATCCACTGAGCTACAGAGACATCTTCTGATTTTTGGCCTACCCGTCAAAGTTTCAGCCATTCGGTCAGGCGGCCGGTTCTATGGCGGCAGTCATCTTGTCTGACCCACGACCAACCAATAATCAGTGTACTATATTTTCCTGAAATTTGCAAGAAGTAAATGATGGGTCCGGCAACAGAAAAGGTAATAGTTCGCAACCATTCAGCCAGGACCTGTTCCTTGCAATTTCCACATAACGATTGTAAAATAGCTATAACAGCGAGAGCAACAGAAAGCAGGAAGGAGAATTCAGAGAAAAATGGCAGATATTCAACTGATCAAAGAACTGACCAACGCATTTGGCCCCAGCGGGTTTGAGGAGGAGGTATGCCGGGTGATCTACCGGCACACGGGGGAGTTTCAGGTATCCAACGACGCCATGTGCAATGTTTACATGAAACGAAACGATTTCTCCGGGAAAAAACCGGTGGTGATGCTGGATGCGCATTTGGATGAGTGCGGGTTTATGGTGCAGTCCATCCGGGAAAACGGTCTTTTAAATATCCTGATGCTCGGAGGTTTTCATCTGACCAGTCTCCCGGCTCATTCGGTGATCGTGCGCAACCGGGAGGGGGAAAAGATCAAGGGGATCATTACCTCGAAGCCGGTTCATTTCCTCAAAGACAGTGAGAGAGGAAACCAGAGCCTGGATATTGAGGAGCTGGCCGTGGATGTGGGCGCCAGCAGCCGGCAGGAGGTGGAGGAGGTGTACGGAATCCGCCCGGGCGACCCGGTCATGCCGGATGTTTCTTTTGAATACCAGGAAAAGAGAGGGATCTGTTTTGGAAAAGCTTTCGATAACCGGATTGGCTGCGCATGTATCATTGAGACCATGCGGGAGCTGGCGAAGGATGCGCAGCTTCCGGTAGATGTGGTGGGCGCGTTTGCGGCCCAGGAGGAAGTGGGAACCCGCGGAGCAGCCGTCACGGCGCAGGTGGTAAAGCCGGATCTGGCGATCGTGTTTGAGGGTTCGCCGGCGGATGACTTTTATTACCCGGCGGGACTGGCCCAGTGCGCCATGGGCAAGGGCGTGCAGATCCGCCATATGGATAAGAGTTATATTTCCAACCCGGTCTTTATGGAGGCTGCCCACAAGATTGGCGATTCCAGGGGAATCCCTTACCAGGATGCCGTGCGAAGGGGCGGAAGCACCAACGCCGGAAAAATCAGTCTGGAGGGACAGGCGGTGCCGGTCCTGGTGCTGGGAATACCGTCCCGTTATGTACACAGTCATTATAATTTCTGCGCGGCGGCGGATGTGGACGCTGCTGTGAAGATGGCGGCGGAGGTAATCCGCGGCATGAACCAGGAAACAATGGACAGGATCCTGCGCAGAGATCTGGCAGCTGTTCAGCCTTGACGGTCCGGAGGAGTATTTTCGCTCCTGCCATATTTGAGAAATGAAAGGGGGCCGTCCCGCCGGGGTGGAGGCTGGAGGAGCATTTTCTCTCCAGCCATATTCTGTCATATTGTTATATCGCAGCGATTCAGCAGTACCGCTGCAGCAGACGCAAAAGCTCCCGCATGTTCAGCGGTTTCGCCACATGAGCGTTCATGCCGCAGTCCAGACAGGCTTTTATGTCGTCGGAAAAAGCGTCCGCGGTCATGGCGATGATGGGGATGTTTTTCGCGTCCTGACGGTCCATAGAGCGGATTTCGCGGGTGGCGTCAAGTCCGTTCATCTCAGGCATACGCAGATCCATCAGGATCGCGTCGTAATATCCCGGCTGTGCGGCGGCGAGTTTTTCCACGCAGATCCTGCCGTTTTCCGCCCAGTCAAGCAGGAAGCCTGCTTCGGAGAGGAGTTCGTTGGCGATTTCCCAGTTCAGCTCGTTGTCCTCTGCCACGAGAAGCCGTTTTCCGGTGAAATCCGCGGCCGTATCATCGGCCAGCTCCTGGTGGTTTGCTTCCTGTTCGGCAAAGGGACTCAGGCAATGATAGAGCGTGGATTTAAACAAAGGTTTGGAGACAAAGCCTGTGATACCGGCGCTGCGCGCTTCGTCCTCGATTTCGCCCCAATCGTATGCGGACATCAGCAGGATGGGAACGTCTTTGCCGATGCGGCGGCGCATTTCGCGGGCCGTTTCCACGCCGTCCATACCCGGCATTTTGCAGTCCAGCAGAACCACAAAATAGTCTTTGTGCTGCTGGTGCCGTTTTTCTACCAGGTCAACGGCGCTGTAGCCGTCCAGCGTCCATTCCGCGTGAACGCCGATTTCCGTGAGGGAGTCGGCCGCGCTGCGGCAAAGCTCCTCGTCGTCGTCGACCACAAGAACTTCCCATCCCGGCAGAAGCATATCCTCATGCTCCGCTTCGCCCCGCTGGAAATCCAGGACGATATGGAATTCGGTTCCTTTGTTAGGTTCGCTGTCCAGCTCAATGCTGCCGCCGAATTTGTCTATGATATATTTGGTGATAGCCATGCCAAGGCCGGTTCCCTCTACCTTATGGACGCGGGCGTTGTCTTCTCTCACAAAGCTTTCGAAGATTCTTTCCTGAAATTCCTTTGTCATGCCTATGCCTGTATCCTTTACCCAGAAGTGGGTGCGGACAAAGGCGTCTCCCTTGGGAGAATCCTCCTGGGATACTGTGACGGTAATGCTTCCGCCCTCCGGCGTGAATTTCATGGCATTGGAGAGAAGATTCAGCAGCACCTGATTCAGGCGCACGCTGTCGGCCACCATGTTTTCGCTTTGGATGCTGCGGATAATAATGTTAAAGGACTGTTTCCTGGAGTTGATCTGCGGCTGGATAATGCTCACGATGCTGTCCATGATCTCCCGCAGGGAAAACAGATTGTTGTTCAAGGTCAGCTTTCCGCTCTCGATTTTTGACATATCCAGCACGTCGTTGATCAGTCCCAGCAGATGCTTGCTGGACAGCGTGATCTTCCTGAGACATTCCAGGACCTTTTCCTGATTTCCGATGTTTGAGGCCGCGATCGCCGTCATGCCGATGATCGCGTTCATGGGCGTGCGGATGTCATGGCTCATATTGGAAAGAAACTCGCTTTTGGCTTTGTTTGCCTTTTCCGCCTCCGCCCGCGCGTCGGAGAGTCTTTTCATCTGCCGGATGGAATAACGCCAGTAAATAACATAGGCGATCAGCATAATGCACATGATGACGGCGCAGCTTACCAGAGAGGAAACCGTTCTTTGCTGTCCCAGGTCGGAAATCGCCTCGTCCAGAATCCCGTGAGGCATGACGGAGAGCATGGTCCAGTCTGTGTTGGTCAGCGGCGTACAGTAAAAGTGGCGCATTTCTCCGTGGATGGGGGCGACACAGTTATATTCTTTTTTTTCGGCGATGGCCTGGGCCATTTCGGCGGCGATCCGTTCGCTGTCCTCGTAGTTTGCTTCCCGGCCGTTCTGGGCAATCCACTCAAAACAGGTGTCAGTGTCAATTTTATAGTCTGAATTGTTTACAACAAACGTGCCGTCGGAGCGGACGATGCTTGTGAAGATCAGTGAGTTGTCCATGCCCAGGGAGAGGGCTTCCGTGAGGTAATGAACAGGGACGCCGACCACAAGCGCCGTGCAGTGGCTGCCGTCTGACAATGGATAACCGATGTTTTCCGGATAACCGACAGAAATCCCGTACAGAAGAACCGACGAACCGTCTTGTTCCGCGCCAAGAGTCACCATGGTTTCACCCTTGTTCATTGCGTCGAGAAATCTGTCCGCGTTTTCGAGTTCCAGAAGATTGCCCATAATAGGTTCCACATCACCGGAAGTATTCATCAGATAAAGATGTGTAAACTCTCTGGACTGGGCGAACAAAGAAAGCTGTGTTTTTGTTTCTTCATTCATGGCCTCCACGTCTTCCGGCGGAAAGCCAAATACAATACTGCGGACCTGGATCAGGCGCATGTTGACCAGAGTATCGAAATGGTTCTGGATCTGCGTGCTCATGCCCTGCATATAGGTATCGGAAACCTGATTCAGTGTAGCTGTGTTCTGTTTTGTCATATATATGGTGATAAAAAGAAACACAGCGACACAGAGCAGGAGCATTCCTGTAATTGATATACGAAATATTTTCTTTACCTTTTTATCCATACAGCGCCTCTTTTCCGTATTGATGTCATACGTTTATTTTGGGTAACACTTCAGCCTTGCTTTGCAGTGCTGCAAGCTTGATGTCCCGCTGCCTGCAGCGGAGTATCTGAGTATTTGTAAGCATTCAGCCAGCTGAATACTTACAGCATCCGGTCAATAAAAACCGCTTTGCGATGGGCCGGATACCTGCAGGTATTACGTTTTCACACAGTAGATACACAGACCTGGCTGAATCGTTAGGATTATTTTCATTATATATAAAATAGTATGGATTTTCAATATCCTCCGGGGTGAGATAAATAAAACAGTAGACGAAATCTTTTGGCAGGCGTAAAATAAAGATACTACATAAAGCCAGAAAAAATATACAGCAGAAAGGATTTTATTTATGAAGTACGATTTTACAACCATTCTGGACCGAAAAGGTCACGACGCCATAGCGGTGGACATAATCCCGATTCCGGACGCGGAGGTTGCCAAGGGATTTACAGCGATTCCCATGTGGGTGGCCGACATGAATTTTCCCACGCTTCCGACGATCCTGGAGGAGATTGGCGAGCGTCTGAAGCACCCACATTTCGGATATTTTATGCCGTCGGACGAGTATTTTGACAGCATTATCCGCTGGCACAAGGACCGTTTCGGCGTGGAAGGCGTGACAAAGGAGAGCATCGGCTATGAAAACGGAGTGCTTGGATGCGTGGCCTCCGCGCTTCAGGCATTTACCGCCCCCGGAGAAGCGGTGCTGCTGCATTCTCCTACCTACATTGGATTTACGGGAACAATGAACAACAACGGCCGGAAAATGGTCCTCAGCGATCTGGTGCAGGATGAAAACGGCGTATGGCGTATGGATTATGAGGATATGGAAAAGAAGATTGTGGAAAACCATATCCACTGCGCGATCTTCTGCTCTCCCCACAACCCGACGGGAAGAGTCTGGGAGAGAGAGGAAATCGAGAAGGCCATGGAGATTTACAGAAAACACGACTGCATCGTGATCTCCGATGAAATCTGGTCGGACATTGTACTGCCGGGAGCAAAGCATATTCCGACGCAGAGCGTTTCCGAGGACGCGAAAAACCGTACCATCGCCGTGTACGCGCCCACAAAGACTTTTAATCTGGCCGGACTGGTAGGTTCCTATCATGTGATCTACAATACCTATCTTCGGGACAGAGTGCAGAAGGTATCGGAAATGTCCCACTATAATATGACAAACGTTCTGTCCGTTCATGCGCTGATCGGCGCTTACAAACCGGAGGGACGCCAGTGGGTGGACGAGCTGTGCCAGGTGCTGGGCGGCAATGTGGAGTATGCTTATCAGTATATTACGCAGAACTTCCAGGGTGTGTCGCTGGCGAAGCCGCAGGGCACTTACATGCTGTATCTGGACTGCGAGGAGTGGTGCAAAGAGCACAAAATGACTATGGACGAGCTGCTTCGGGCAGGCGTGCGCGTGGGCGTGATCTGGCAGGATGGCCGGCCGTTCAACCGGCCCTTCGCCATCCGCATGAATCTGGCGGTTCCTTATGAGCGGGTTGTGGACGCGATGGACCGGCTGGATAAATATGTGTTTAACGGAACACTGGAAAAATAGAAGAAATACTGGTAAGGCACACAAACCACCAGCCTGAGTTCACCGGAGACGAAGTTCTTCCGGTCACTTAGTCCGGTGGTTTTTCGTTAATGGGAATTTTAACGATTACTGCAATCAATCTGTAACAGTTCAACCTGCACAGCTATCCCGCGAGGTGTTTTCGCACTGAATATGCGAAAATCTCAAGTCCTGCAGCGCGAAACTGCATGAAGTGCAGTTTCTGTGCATCGCGAAGCGTGTAATAGTCCGGCAACGTTGAACTGTTACATCAATTTTAGCGATTACCGCAATCTATACTTGCATATTTGGTAAAATACGGATACAATATATTTAATAAAAAATAAAATATTTAAGATATATCAAAAACAAATTACTCATAAGTAATAACTTAGAATTTTTAGGATTATGCGGAATGCAGAAGCCGCCGCAACGATTCAGCTGGCTGAATGGTTATAAGCCGTCCGATATGCGGGAAATCAACGAAAAAAACTGGTTCGCTCAATCTGGCTGAATAGTTACAAGCCGCCAGATATCCATGCAGGCATGGATATCTGGGGCGTTGCTCACGGGAAAAATTGTATGGTTTGCGGAATTGCTCTGCGCCCGCATTTCCAGGAAAGGAAAACAAAATGCTCCATTTAAACGACTGCAGCGTAATCACCAATCCGGATTTTGGGTCTCATGACCCATCTATGATGTACGATCCGGTATCGGGAAACTATTACTCATACAGCACCGACGTCTATATGCCCAGGCGGGGACTGACAAGCCGGATCGGAATACCTGTGCGGGTTTCCAAAGATCTGGTTCATTTCCGCTACCTGGGAACGGTGTTGTCCCCCAAAGCAATCGGGGAGGGGGCGGACAACGGGCCGTATCCGCCGACACGGGAATTCTGGGCGCCGTTTGCCGAATATGTAAACGGAGAGTACCGCCTGTATTATTCCGCGACGAAAGCCTTTGGAAGCTGGGAATCAAGAATCTGGCTGGCCGTTTCGGATTCCCCGGAGGGACCGTTTGAAAACCGCGGCGTGGTAATGGACACCTGGTTTACCAAGCGCACCAGTCCTAATGCCATCGACCCGCACATCATTCGCGGGGACGGCAGGGTGTTTCTGGTATACGGCTCCTTTTTCGGCGGCATTTATCTGAAGGAGCTGGACGAGACCACGGGACTTTCGCTGGGGGCGGCATCGGAGCGCGGCGTCTGTATTTCCCGGAAACCAAAGGGACAGAAGCTGGACGGCCCGGAGGGCGCTTCGATGATCTTTCACCCGGGAACAGGATTCTATTATCTCTTTCAGTCTTATGGATGGCTGGGAGATACCTACGATATCCGCGTCGGACGCAGCCGCTGCGTGGAGGGACCCTATGTGGATTTCCATGGGCGCAGCCTTGTGGGGGAAAGTCACGGCTTAAAGCTTGCCGGCAGCTATTGCTTTGCGTCGGAGCATCCGGAGGTGATGACCCGGGGTGAAGCAAAAGCGCAGGGCAAGGACATGAGCCGGGGTGAAGGAGTGGCGCAGAGCAAGGATATAACCCGGAGTGAAGGAGTGGCGCAGAGTAAGGATATAACCCGGGGTGAAGGAGTGGCGCAGAGCAAGGATGTAACCCGGAATGAAGCAGAGGCCCAGAGTAAAGAGGTGACGCCAGGACAGGAAGAAACGCAGGACTGGCAGTGGGAAGGCTTCCGCGGCCCGGGGCATGGAGTTCCGTTTTACGACCCGCGGACAGGACAGTATTATTTTGTCCACCATATCCGGGACGGCGCAAAGATTTACAGGCGGTACGACCAGGCGGAGGACAGATTTACCTATGGCATGCATTATCTGATGGTCCGCCGCATGTATTTTACGGAAGACGGCTGGCCGGTATTTTCCCCGGAGCCATTCGCCGGAGAAGAACACCGCATCGCGTTGCAAAAGAAAAAATGCGCCTTGTTAGAAGGAAACCTCGTTGCGCTGCAAAAGAAAAACTGCTCCCCGCCGTTAGAAGAAAAACTCATCGCGTTGCAGAAGCAAGACAGCCTGGCATCCGGAGAAGAAATCTCTGCCGCGTCCGAAATGCAAGACTGTCTCTTGCGCCCTCACACCTGGGAGCTGCTGATTTTCGACGAAAATGAAAACAAACAGAAGAAAGCGAACCTGCAGCAGCTGTCGTCCGAAAGCTCGCTGCTGCAGAGAGGAATTGTAGTTTCAGGCTGGGATTTCGAGAGAGGAAAACAAACATATTTGCTGACCGGAATTGATGAATTTGGTCTTGCATATTGGGGAAAATGCAGGTAAAATTATATTTTAGATAGAATTAAAATAATTATGTGTATTAAAAAATAAGAAGGTATTTTGGGGGAAACGAAGATGCTACATTTAAAAAATCTTGAGGAAGGCCTTCCAGTGTTTAAAGCTCTTGGGTCGGAGGTCCGAGTCAACATTATCAAGATTCTGCTGGAAAACCGCCAGATGAATATGAACGAGCTGGCGTCGAGCCTCGGCATCACCAACGGCGCCCTGACGGGCCATATCAAGCAGCTGGAGCGCAGCGGCATTGTGAAGGTGCTGTCGGAGCACGCGGGACATGGAAATCAGAAAATCTGCCGGGTCAATGTGGACAAGATCCTGGTGGATGTGGTCGGCGAGGAGGAAGAAGTGGGAAACGATATCTACACCGCCTCTGTGCCCATCGGCCACTATACCGATTATCAGGTATTTCCAACATGCGGCATCGCCACGGCAGGCGCGCTCATCGGCGCGGTGGACGACTCGAGATATTTTGCCCATCCGGAGCGCATGAACGCGCAGATTTTATGGTTCACCCGGGGATATGTGGAATATCTGATCCCCAACCTGCTGCCGGTGTCCCAGAAGATCGATCAGATCACGATTTCCGCGGAGATCAGCTCCGAGGCGCCGGGCGTCAACAACGACTGGCCGTCGGATATCTCGTTCTATCTCAACGACGTGGAGATCGGCACCTGGACAAGTCCCGGAGACTATGGAGACGTGCAGGGAATCTTCACGCCGGACTGGTGGTTCCCAAACTGGAACCAGTACGGACTGCTGAAGATGATCGTCATTAACAAGAGAGGCACGTTTGTGGACGGACTGAAGATTTCCGATATTAACATCCGCCAGTTCGATCTGGACTACAAGAGTACCATCCGGTTCCGTTTTATGGTACGGGACGACGCGGTGAACGTAGGAGGACTGACGATTTTCGGAAAACAGTTCGGAAACTATAATCAGGATATCAATGTGCGGATCAATTACAGTCCGATGACGGCCGCGAGAGCGGCGGGGGAACGGTAGGTTTTGTGAGATTCACTTTGCGGGACGGCGACGAGTATTGGGTGGATTGTAATTCAAAAATCTACAGACGAAATCTATAGGCTGCGCGGACTTTTCGCTGCAAATACCTTTTTGACAGGTGTTTGCAGCGATTTTTTATTTCTATTGCTACAATGATGCCGGGGTCAAAAGCTGGTACCATCCAATATTTTTATATAAAATTGCACCGATGCGCAGAGAAGCGTGTGCGGTCTGGAGGGGCATCCAACAATACATTTATATAAAATTGCACCTTTCAGGTGTTATTCTATTGCCTTTTTTGCGTGTTTGAGTATAATAAAAAGTGAAAGGACTTGAAGGAGGTATTGATATGGCACAGGCAACATTCAGCGTCCGTATGGATGAGACGTTAAAGAGACAGTTCGATGCTCTTTGCGCGGATTTCGGCATGAGCGCCACAACAGCATTCAATGTGTTTGCGAGAGCCGTTGTGCGTGAAAGAAAAATCCCGTTTGAGATTCAGGCATCCAACAATCTGACAAGAGCAGATGAAATAAAAACATTCCTTGAACTCCGCTCTCAGGCACAGGAAAATAATATTGAGGAATTATCTTTGGATGAGATGAGTCAAGAAATCACTAAGGCGGCTGGTGTCTGATTATAAAGAATTACATTTTTGGAAAAAAGGGGTGTTATTCACGACAGAGATAAATAGAGTGAAACAGGACACGATACTAAAAAACTTTTGGCGGGACAACAGCCGCTTCGCGGATCTGTTTAACGCAGCGTTGTTTGAAGGGGAAACCGTATTGGAGCCGGACGATTTGGTGGAAGTAGACACGGACGTTTCCTCCTTTCTGAAATTCAACGGCCATGCGGAAACGGTCGAGAAAGTATTAGATGTAGTAAAGAAAACCGCATATGGAATAGATTTTGTCATCTGGGGATTGGAAAACCAGTCCAGGATCCATTATGCGATGCCGCTGCGGAATATGATTGGAGATGCTTTTTCTTATCTGAAAGAGTATCAGGAGATCGCGGCGAAAAACAGAAAAGAAAAAAATTTTGTTTCTTCCCATGAATTTTTATCAAACTTCCGGAAGACAGACCGATTGCATCCGGTGATCAGTCTTTGCGTATACTATGGGGAGGATGTCTGGGACGGTCCGAACTGCTTGATAGATATGCTGAAAGTCCCGGAAAAATTAAGGCCGCTGGTGTCCGATTATAAAATGAATCTTATCCAACTGAGAGACAGCAGATTTTTAAATTTTCAAAATTCAGATGTAAGAATAGTATTTGATGTGAGCAGAGCGATCTACTACCGGGATTACGCGAGGATCAACGATGTGTATAAAGAACAGCCAATTTCAACAGAATTAGGACTTGTGATTGGTGCAATCACTGAATCACAGAACCTAATCGACCAGGCACTGAAATCAGAGCAGACAGGAGGGCAGATTAATATGTGTACGGCTTTGGAAGAATTGAAAAGAGAAGGGATTCAGGAAGGAAAGATAGAGGGAACGATCAACACATGCCGGAAATTTAATATTAGTATAGAGGAAACACTGGAAAATCTTATTCATGAATTTTCTTTGACGCGGCAGAAGGCAGCGGAGTATCTCAAAAAATACTGGTAATGTACATGCCGCTTACTAAACAGAGTCTCTTTGGCTGTCCACAGTATGTATAAAGAACAGCCGATCTCTACCGAGCTTGGTCTGGTGATTGGAGCAATCACCGAATCACAGAATCTTATCGACCAAGCACTGAAATCAGAACAGATAGGAGGGCGGATTAATATGTGTACGGCTTTGGAAGAATTAAAAAGAGAAGGGATCCAGGAAGGGCGTCGAGAGGGACGTCAAGAGGGACGTCGAGAAGGTCTCGAAAAAGGAATCAAAGGAACGATTAACACTTGCCGGAGATTTAATATTAGCATAGAAGAAACACTGGAAAATCTTATCCATGAATTTTCTTTGACGCGGCAGAAGGCAGCGGAGTATCTTAAAAAATACTGGTGATATACAAGAACATCAAATGGGGCATATCAAAGACGTAACGATTGAGCCAGCAGAATGAAAAACCGAATCCCCAGCGATGCTGGTAGAATAGGATGGTTGAAAACAGTAAGGATATCAAAAAATCCTCCTATGCTATAATGAAATAGGTGTTGCAAGCCAAATTTCAAGCATAGGAGGAGATTCAAATTTTCGCCCATTCTGCGTGAAAACACCTCGCGGGACAGTGACAGGCTGAACGGTTGCCAATAATTCCCATCCGTGAACATCCATAGACGGCAAAGCATCTCTTCGGAGGTGCTTTTTTCATATATAAGCATCGGAAAGCATCTTTCTATAGAAGACTTCCGGTGCTTTTTCTATAGAAAAGCCTCCAAACCTGCCCTTAAGCATTACAGAAACTGAAAAAAATTTCAAAAAATCCAAAGATGTTAATACTTGTAATGCTTTTGTAATGCCCTTTCCTATAAACTATAACTATCATGTGAGTACAAAGGAAGGAGGCACGGGAATTGTGGAGAACGCCATGATGAAAAAACGTGGTACGTTCCTGATGACGGTACACAACCGTGAGAACGCCACCTGGCAGGGAACGCTGACATGGGTCGACAAGAACGAGAAACAGCAGTTCCGCAGTGCTCTGGAATTGATCAAACTAATAGAAAGCGCTTTGGACGAAGCAGAAGGAGGAAGCCATGAAAAGTAAAAGGAAAAGGAGAATGTTGGCAGTCGTGCTTTGCATGGTGATCGTGTTGAGCAACAGCAGCTTTATCTTTGCATCGGCAGGGAACGGAGAAGCTGTTACACAGGAAACCGGCCAGCAGACACCGGATTCTCAGAACGGAGGAAATGAGAGCGGCCAGGAGAATGGCATAGCGGCTCAGGCGGAGACGCGGGCAGCGGACGCGACGCCGACTCCAACTCCGGAAGCAACGCCCGAGCCGACCCCGACGGCAACGCCGGAACCTACGCCGACCGCGACACCGGAACCAACCCCGACCGCGGAGCCGACGGCAACGCCGGAGCCTATCGAGACGCCAGAACCGACGACGGCGCCGGAGCCGACGCAGGCACCGCAGGTGACCGAGCAGCCGGACACAGAGCCGTCCGGTGAGAATACTCCGACACCAACGCCGACGACTGAACCGACAGACGATGGGCAGACAACAGCGACTGACACAGAGAACGGAAAGGATCAGAACGGCAATGCGGTAAACGGAGGAAATGGTATCGGAACGTCGCTGGTTCCGTCAGAGGATATTGCTGATGGTGCAGAAAATAAAGTAACGGAAACGGATTCTAAACCATATGCAGGTACATACGAAGATGAGATGGTCGAAATCTCGGTCAGCGCGGAAGCAGGTGTGATTCCGGAAGGAGCAATATTAGCAGTTACTCCAATTGAAAAGAAGGAAATTACCAATGAAATGCCGAAGGAAGAAAAGGCTGAGGCGGAAGCGGTTAATTCGAAATATCAATTGACAGAGAAAAAGTTAAGCGAAGAGAGCCAACGTAATGATGAGATAATGGAAGGCTTTCTTGCGTACGATATTAGTTTCCTGATCAACGAAAAGGAAGTAGAACCGAATGGCGATGTAAGGGTAGTCATGGACTTCAAAGAAGCAGCGATTCCGGAAGATGTATCGCAGGATGCAGAGGTAACCGTAAAGCACTTGAAAGAGGTTGATACAGCAGAGGATGGTGTTGTAGTAGAAGACATCACGGAAGACTCAAAGGTTGAAGCAAATAAAAATGCAGAAGTTGAAAAAATAGAACTGGTTTCTGACACGTTTTCTATCTTTACAATTCAATGGACTAATAAAAAAACTATTCTTGAGGTTAAGGTGGTTGACGGAAGCGGAAATGAGATTGGAGACGATGGTTCTTATCTCTTTACGGACATATCGAATAATCGTATAAATGTTAACGAGATTGCAAAGAGAATTAAAAGCAAGTGTGAAATAACACAAGACTTTAATAAAGCTGTTTATGTTAAAGAAAATCAAGAGTTTTCTTTTAATTCTACAAGAGTATATGGCTTATATTATGATAATGATGCTGGGTTTAAATATACAAAAAATAGTAATGTGTCAAGTAACGATGGATGGAGTGTAGTTGGAAAAGGAACGGTATATTTTATTTTTGGCGAGGAACCAGAACAAGAAAAACCTGAATATAGTCCCGTTAACACTGTCTCCACAAAAGAACAGGGAATAAAAATTAATCTTTTTGATTATCAGGTTGGAAAAAAAGGAGAAGAAGAAGTTGATCTTTCGAACGAGAATGATGAGGGTTTAAGCCAAGGAATTAATAAGGACCATGTGCTGAAATTTGTGTCAAGTAAAGGCGAGGGTAATCAGAATATTAATATTTGGCAGCAAGGAGGTTCAGGCAGACTAAATCAGGGCATGGTACAGAACAATTTGTCAGAAGGATTTCCTGTTATAAGTCCTGTAAAAGATGGGGCAAGGACCGAATCCTTAGGGTATTTGTTTAATACAACTTCTTTAGCTGGTGCAAAATCTGTATACGAGGATCTTGATTATTTGTTTCAAAAGGATGCGGATGGATATTATGTTTATGACAGTGACGAATATTACGCGTATTTAAAGAAGGAAAATGGAAGTTTTTCAAAAGACTTTACTGCTGTTGATGCGAGCTATGTAGGATTTTATCCATTTACTGATCAGAGGTATATATCTGAGAAGATTGAAGAAGCAAGCAATGAAGCTGTTCTCGGCTATACAGGAGTAAATCATTATTTTGGAATGAATATTTCTGCTGGATTTATACAGCCCGAAGGAGGAAAAATCCAAAACGAAGGCCAAGGCGAGACACCAATGATATTCGAATTCAGCGGAGACGATGATGTCTGGGTATTTATTGATGATGTGCTTGTTCTGGATCTGGGCGGCATCCACGGAGCGGTAAGCGGTAAAATTAATTTTTCTACAGGTGAAATTTCAGTAAAAGATGTCGGAGCGTCAGCATACACAAGTGATGGCACAATTAAAGGGAAATTTGAAGCTGCGGGAAAATATGAAGCTTCAGATTTCTCGAAGAATACTTTTGCTAACTATTCTTCGCATACAATTAAATTCTTTTATTTGGAACGAGGAAATTCAGCATCTAATTGTCTGATTAAATTTAACTTCCCGACCATACCTGAGAATTCGGTGTCTGTGGCAAAAGAAGTTGTCAATGAGGAAGGCTTAAAAGTTGATTATGCAGAAGATATTGATTTTAAATTCAATATTAAAAAGCAAGGATCAGACGGCGTAATGGTTAATTATGGGGATCAGGCATACACTGTTTTTCAGGGTTCCGAGAAAGTCGCAAGTGGAACTACAGATTCCAATGGTAACTTTACTCTCAAGCATGGACAGATGGCTATTTTTGAAAAGTTTTTGGCTACTGATCAGTATCAGGTTACAGAAACAGGTGCTTATCTAAACGGCTATGATGTAGAGTATAACGGTAAAGGAATAACAGTTACAGCTGGTGATGGTGAGGATGGACAGACAATTTACAGCGCAACAACAGGACCATTAACAGCAGGAAAAGACAGAACAGTAATTTTTAAGAACAGCGTAAAGCAAACGACAGAATTAAAAATTAAAAAAGTATTTTCTGATGCTGATAATACTGATAGCAAAAAATTTCAAATACTGGTAACTTTTTCCGGAAAGCCGTATAATGGCACCTATTCAGTTACAGGAGTTGATGGTTCTCAAACTACAACAGATGGAATTATTCAATTAATGGCTGGCCAGACTGCTACAATCACAGGTTTGCCGTATGGAACGTCTTTTGAAGTATCTGAAAAGCTTGACGGTTCTTATCTGGCGACTTATAAGATTGAAGGAGATGGCATATATGATTATACAGTGCCAACAGAAGACAATGAGTTGACCACAGCCTCTGGAAAAGTAACTGGTCAGGGTGGTACAGTAACGGTTTGTAATGATAAAGTTCAGATAGGTTCTGGAACTACTTCTGTTACTGTTACAAAAGAGTGGTCAGAAAGTGATAAGTATTTGGATCTGATACCGGATAGCATAGAGATTACTTTATACGAAGATGTTAACCGTAATGGCGAATATGATGAGGGAGAAGATAAACTTGTAACTCAAAATGCAGCAGGAATCTCTATTGAATCGACGGTAAAGTTGACAAAGGAAGATGAATGGAAATACACTTGGAGCAATCTTCCTGCAGACACGGATTATGTGATTACGGAGACTTATCCAGAGGGCTTTAAATGGAAAACTACTGATTATAGTAATGCAATTAAGAATTTAAAAGAGTTAGATCGAGTAACAACTTGTAGCAATTTGACATTTAATTTGGGCAAAAATAATATGCTACTGGTGAAAAAAACAGAGGGTTATTATCTTTGGACAGTTTATGATCTTGAATTGACCACAGATCAGGTTAAAGAGATTGCAGAAGTATTAAAATCCTTCCATTTAAAAGGCTCCGGAAATCTTGACTTTGACAATTTGAAATATGATTTTGGAATTGATGCTCAAGATACAGGCATTACCTTGAAGCAAACAGATGCTGGATGGCAATTAGAATTTGACAAAACAAGTGTGTGGTCTATGTTTTGGGATTTCCAATATGACCGAACAGAAAACATATCCCTTGTTAATACTATAAAAGAGGAAGAAACCACTTCCATAAAAGTTACAAAGAAATGGGAAGATGGAAATTCTGAATCACGGCCTGAAAATGTGACTGTTAAATTGATACCTATGGTAGGGGAAGAAGAAATTGTCTTAGATAAGATAGTCAGTGAACAGGTGCTTGACGTGGATAATCAGTGGACATATACTTACGAAAATCTTCCATATTTTTGGCTGAAAGAGGGTAAGTATTATAAAATTGATTATACCGTTACAGAAACAAAAATTGGAGACACGTCAATTAATGGAAATAAACCGACGGAAGGATATACGTTCACAATTACAGGAGACTCATCTAAGGGATTTACAATCACAAACACAAAAAGTGCTGATTGGATTATACAGAAAGTAAGCAGTACAAACAGTAGCCTTGTACTACATGGTGCAGAGTTTACATTGACAGAAGAGGGTGAATCAGAGCCAACTTATTATGGAGTATCTAACGAAGAGGGAAAGGTAATATGGTATACATCTGAACAAATGGCGGAAGATACTCGTGTGGACTACATTCAAGACGCAACTTATACTATGAAGGAAATAAAAGCACCTTCAGGGTATCAGAAAAGTGATATCACCTGGACCATAGTTGTAAGCGGTTTTCAGGTTGAAAGTATTATGAGTAGTACGGGAGATTCAGTCACTCCAAAACCAGGAGTGGTAGGAGAGGTTCAAATTTATCAATTTAAGAATGAGGCTCTTTACAATCTTCCATCCTCCGGAAGTTCCGGAATCTTTTGGTATTTGATGAGTGGAACGCTGTTCATAATGGCGGCATCCTTCATCTTATATAAAACGAAACGCAAGGAGGTGCTGGGAAAGTAGAACTGAAACAGTTTCTGCGGTCCCTGCACCGCAGGAAAAGGCAACGGCAGCATGCGATGGCTTGAAACTAAAAATTGGGGAAACCCGAAAAAGAAAAGGAGAAAAATATGAGTAAATTGAAAAAAGTTTTAGCTATGTTAATGGCAGTTGTTATGACACTTGGAATGGGTGTTATGACATTTGCAGCACAGGTTACCAAACCTACAAATACTATAACGGTATCTAATTTAGCAGCTGATGTGACGACAACAGTCGATCTTATTAATATTATCTACTATGATGTGACTACTACTGATGGTGTAGAAACTCAGAAATGGGTGGTGCAGGATTGGGCAAAGGATTATGTGCAGTTGGATGAAGTCACCAGTGCATATAAAATTACGAATCCAACGGCACTTAAAGAGGCAATTATTAGTCGAGTTAGTGAAGATTCAGATTATTATGATGATAATGTTACAGGTACAACAAAAAAATGGGAAAATGTTCCTCTTGGAGCATATGCAATCTATGCGAATGATACAAAAGGTGTATATGGTTTAATGGTTGCTAATACATATGATAATGTCAATCAGACGTATTTAGCTTCTAAGCCAGCGAATGTTACAGCTAAAATGGACAGCTACAAGATTGACAAAACTGCTTCTGATGCGTTCGTACACAGAGGAGAGGAAGTAACATTTACTGTTACAACACAATTGCCGGCTAGAACAAATGAGGTAATTGTAGGTGGTGAATTAGTGAAAAAGACTTTAACTCAGTTTGAAATTGAGGATAAACCAGAAGGTCTTAGAATTGACAGTATAACAAGTGCTAAGATTGGTAATGATCCTATCACTATAACAACTGATATGATTACGCCAACTATTGATGAGACTACAGGTGAAACTACAAGTTATAAAATTAATCTTATGTCCTTTATGAACGAAACCGTTGAGGGTTCTTATAAATATGAATCTGGAGAAACAGTTGTAATCGTATATAAAGCTACGGTTATTAATGACGAGGATTATAATAATAATGTTGATGTTAACTGTAATACCGTGGATTATGACAATGATAGTACAGAAGGATTTGAAGCAAATATTACAGTTACAAAAGTTGATGGCAACGGAGAATTTTTGACTGGTGCTGAGTTCCAGGTGATTAAAAATAATGTAGCACTCTGGTTTGTTAAAACAGCGGATGGCGTATATAAGAGAGCTCTGAATGAAGAAGAGGAGGGAGCTATTCAGACACTTGTTGTAAATACGACTAACGGTACGCTTAAGGTAACAGGTTTGGATGAAGGAACATATACATTTAAAGAGACAAAGGCTCCAGAAGGATATTCAGGCGGTGCTACAAAAGATGTTATAGTTACGGCAGAAAATCAACAGGTTACAATACCGGCAAGTGAGGATACTAATATTGTAAATACAAAACTTTCTTCCCTTCCAGCTACTGGTGGTATGGGTACAACAATCTTTACAATTGGTGGATGTGTAATCATGATTGTAGCAGCAGGTCTGTACTTTGCAACCCGCAAAAAAGTTGAGAAATAATCAGCCCGTAATCTATCCCACGCCACGCAGCGGCAGTCCAGCTGCCGCCCGCGGCCGGAGGAACGATCAGTAACAAGAAGTAAGCAACAAACAACAAGAAACCCAAAAACGGGGCGGACCGCCCGCCCCGTTTTTAAAATAAAGATACAACATTAAGGAGAGGCCGGATGAAAAAAAAGATTCTTACCACATTACTCATAGCACTGTTTTTTTTAGTCGGTTTGTCCTTACTGCTGTATCCATTCGTTTCCAATGAGTGGAACAACTACCGGCAGTCAACATTGATTTCAAATTATGACGCAGCCGTATCGGAGCAGGAGTCTTCCGGCGAGATCGATTACTCTGCCGCCAAGCACGAAGCCACCGCCTACAACGAGGCGCTGCTCCCCAGCATCCTTCCCGATTCCTTCGCCGTGGCAGCCGCCGCGGACGAGGATTCCGAGGAACATCAGCAGTATATGTCCTGCCTGAACCTTCTTGGCGACGGAATGATGGGATATGTGCAGATCCCCAAGATCAACATTAAGATTCCCATCTTCCACACCACCAACGAGGACGTTCTGGAGAAAGCGGCAGGCCATCTGGAGGGGAGCTCCCTCCCGGTGGGAGGAGTGAACACCCACTCCGTGATCTCCGCGCACCGGGGGTTGCCAAGCGCGTCCCTGTTCACAGACCTTGACAAACTGGTGGAAGGAGACCATTTCCTTCTCTACATTATGGACGACATCCTCTGCTACGAGGTGGACCAGATCCTTGTGGTGGAGCCGGACGAAACCGAAAGCCTCGCCGTGCAGGAAGGCCAGGATCTGGTGACGCTGCTCACCTGCACCCCCTACGGGGTCAACAGCCAGCGGCTCCTGGTAAGAGGCCACCGGGTCGAGTATGTGCCCGAGGTCATCGACGAGGAGGAGCAGACGCCTCTCGC
>JAGHIA010000051.1 GCA_017887445.1 Fusicatenibacter sp. | reverse complement strand
TCACAGTTTGTGGGGAATTTGTTCCGAAATCAGGAGGCGTAGCGGGCTACGCTGACTGATTTTGGGGCAAATTCCACGCAAAGTGGGGCGTGCAGATTGCAGGAATGAATTTTCAAACACGCTCTAGTAACAGTTCAGCAACGCTGAACTGTTACGGGGTGTTACTCTGTTTTCATATGTTTATTTCATGATCTGGTTCTCCACCACTGCCGACGCGTCCGCCGCGATCTGATCGTAGCGGTCCACCCCGTAAGCGGTGCCGGTGGCAATGATGGTGTATTCATCGTTCTGGTCGATCAGCTCAATGGGGCAAAATACCGCATATCCAAGGTTCAGCCGGTAAACTCCCTTCAGTTTCCCGGTGTCCCGCACCGTATATTTGGTCTGAGAGTTTTCCGCCACAAGCACATCACCTGGCTCCAGCTTGGACATGTCCACATAGTAAAAGGCGGGACTTTCCCCTTCCTCCAGTTCTTCCTGCGGGTCCGCGTACATGGTCAGCTCCATAAATTCAGTGGTCATGGTACCGTCCTCCTTCAGAACCTCCCGGAGCACGCCGAAAGAGTTGCTGTCACCCCCGGTGATACGGTAGGCTGCGGGAATCTGGTAAAACTCTTTTTTGGTGATCGCCGTATTGGGGATTTTCAGACCACTGTTCATGTTCGTCACCAGTTCCACGCTGAGAAAGCGGTCCTTGGCGTATCGTGCCATTCCATTCTGGAGGGTGACAAAGGCATAATTTTTCCCCTGTACCTGACTGGTGGTGATGGTCGCGTTCTGTGTCTGACCGTCCTTCAGAAACTTTACTTTAATATTCTTCATAGTGGACAGCTTGGCGAACTGCCGGTCCGACACCAAGATCGCCAGCGTCCATTTCTCGTCGGTCACCAGCCGGTATACAGCTTCCCCTGTCTTCACCTGGTCGGAGGAAAGATGCGTCTGACCCTGGTACTCGTTCTGGTCGAACCAGTCGGGAGACACGTCCTCCACGGTACAATCCTCGTAGCCGTCCGTCGTGTAAACTACCAGGCCGTCCTCCGGAGCCAGCATGGCGCCCACCGCGGCCAGCGTCTGCTCTGAGGAGCCAAGCAGCGTGTTCTCAAGAGAACTGCGGGCGCTGTTCAGTTCCTGGAACCGGTCGCTGTCATAGGAAGTGGCAAACTCTGCCAGAAGCTTGCGCGCCTCTGTTTCCTGCTCATCGGTAATCTCCGACAGGCCGCTGACCTCCTCGGAGCTTCCCACGCTGCACACCGGACTGTTTTTGGCGATTTTGGAAACGTCCGGCGTATAGTAGTGGATATAGCCGTTGTCAGAAGCGTAGACAACGGTTTCCTCACGCAGCGCTATGGCTGTATAGGTTTCGTTGCTGGACAATGGCCCGGAAACAACCTGGTAGGATGTGACGTGCGTTTCTGTGAAATACAAAAAGAGACGGATCACCAGATAGACAAAAACTGCCAGAAAGATCACAGTGCCAATGTTCAGATGGATCTTATGTGGACGGGCGCCGTTTCGGCGCTTTCTCTGTGCCGTATGCTTTCTCGCTGCCACGGATCTTCTCCTTCCATTGCTGTCATTGTGTTGCAGAAAAGAAGAGCGGGACTGCAAAGTCCCGCCCTTCACATGTCGCTATGTAGTTATTATAGTACAATCGTTCTTATAAGGCAATAATAATCTTATCCTGTATACTCTCCGGCAACTCTTCTTTATCCAGGGAAACGCTGAGGACAAAGGTGATGTCATAAAGCTTGCAGATATTTTCAAGCTGATCGATACACTCTGTGATATCCTTTCCTTCCAGCTTCGATACTTTCAGGAAACTGTCGAGATACATCTGCTCGATGTCATGATCCTGCGAGATGATCCCGCAGATGAAGCCGATAAATTCGTCGCTGTTTTTCAGCGGATAAGTGGACGCGTCGATCAGACGGATCTTGTTGTTCAGCTCATACATGTGTTTGGAGCTTTTGTCGATGTAGACGATGCTGCCGTTGGCCGTCTTGATCTGTGCGTTTACCTTGTCTAAAAGCTGTTTTGTCTTGCCTTTTCCCTTTTTCCCTACAATTAATTGAACCATAGCCGTTTCCTCCTTAGATTAGAATAAGATATTTTCACTAAAAACTCTAAAGTTCATGTTCTAATTATAGAATATTTTAACAAAAATTTCAATGCTAAAAATGACAATTTAAAAAATTGCCAATAATCCTTCGGTAACCGTTCAGCCTGTCCTGTCCCGCCAGGTGTTTCCGCGCAGAACGGGCGAAAATCCCGAGGCCTGCAGCTGCTATTGCGCTCCGTTAATCTGGGAAAGAAGGGTGTTCATATCCGAATAAAGCGTCGTCTTGTTTTTGGCGTTGACGATAATGGAAATATACGGCTCGCCGTAGGCGTTCTGGCTGACCAGCGCCAGACAGTTTCCGGCCTGGCTGGTGGTTCCGGTTTTTCCGCCCAGCACCGTCACGTTCTCCGGCGCGGTCTCCTCGCCGGTAAGGTATTTGTCCGTGGCCGGCAAGTAACGGGTACGAGGGGAGCCGTCGGCTGCCGTCACGGTCAGCGTGTAAGTGGCCAGACTCATGGTCTGCGCGAACTTCTGCTCACGGAAAGCCGTGTTCAGCATCAGATAAATATCATAAACCGTCGTATAATGATCGTCGTTGTGAAGTCCGTGGGGATTGACAAAATGGGTGCCGGTCATGCCAAGCCTCTGCGCCTCCTGGTTCATCATTTCCACAAACTGCTCTACCGTGCCGCCGATATGCCTTGCGATGGCCATGGCCGCGTCGTTGGCGGAATACACCATCAGCGCGTGAAACAGCTGGTCCATGGTCACCACGTCTCCCACCTGCAGGCCGCCCATCTGGGAGCCTTCCTCCAGCGTCACGTCCTGAGCCTGGATCGTCACCACATCGTCCATGGTTCCGTGTTCAATGGCAAGCAGAGACGTCATGATCTTGGTAATGCTGGCCGGATAAATCCTGTCGTACAATCCCTTTGCGTAGAGAATCTCCCTGTCGTCCAGCTGGAACAGACCGCCCTTTTCATCGTCCGCCAGGGCAATCTCACCCAGCGCCACGTTCGCCTGGCCGACACACAGGGAATCGGCAAAGGCCGGAGCCAGCGCAGAGGACGCCTTCTCCACCGGGTCTTCCGTAAGATAGCTGGCGGGCTGATAGCCGTAGCTTACATCCATCTTCCGGCTGTCGCTGTAATTTCTCACCCCGGCAACGGCGGCGGCGGTCACTGCCAGGACTGCGGTGACCGCGATGAGAACGTTGAGGATCTTGTTTGCTTTCGTAATCTTATCGGTAGATTTCACGCCACTCCATCTCTCCTCTGCCCAGTGATTTTATCAGCAGCTCCGCCGTGGCCAGGTTGGTGGCCAGAGGAACGTTGTGTACATCGCACAGCGTGACGATCTGATGCGCGTCCGGCTCGTGCTTTTTCGGCTTCAGCGGGTCGCAGAGAAAAACCATAAGGTCCAGCTCGTTCTGCTCGATCAGAAGCGCCAGCTGCTGGACACCGCCCACATGGCCCGCAAGGAATTTGCGGACATTCAGGCCGGAAGCCTCCTCGATCAGCCTGCCGGAGGTACCCGTCGCGTACAGCGTATGTTTGGACAGGATCCCCCGGTAGGCAACACACAGGTTCTGAAGCAGCGTTTTTTTCGCGTCATGCGCGATGAATCCGATGTTCATAAACAGTTTTCCTCCTCATCAGTTCGTCGTTTCGTGTTACAAAGTTACGGTTCTGCAGTCCTACGTTCAGCACAAGGCCCATGCCGATAAAAAATGTCCACAGGGATGTGAGGCCGTAGCTGACAAAGGGGAGCGTCGTGCCTGTATTCGGAAGAACACCGGTGGCAACGCCTATATTGAGAAAGCTCTGGAACGCCACCAGGGCGCCGACCCCGCAGGCGATGAGCATTCCCGCCTGATCCTTGGCTCTCCTCCCGATCCGTATACACTGGAAAACGATCAGAGAGAGGATCAGAATGATACCGCAGCATCCGATAAATCCCAGCTCCTCGCCGGCCACCGCAAAGATAAAGTCATTGTGGATCTCCGCCACAAAGTTTCCTTTGTTGACAGAGGAAACCTTATTGTTGTTCAGTCCCTTTCCTGTCAGCTGTCCGGAGCCGATGGCTGTAATGGAGTTGTTCTGCTGGATCGCTCCGCTGCTGTTTTCCTCCGCGTCCGGATCGTTCCAGGTACGGATCCTGTCCAGCTGATAGCCGATGGCGTTGTCCAGCGGCTCAGGAAGCTGAAAATCCGTCTGGGTAATAATGAACAGCAAAAGCAGGATCAGAGGCACCGCAACCGCCAGCACTCCTCCGATCACCTTGTAGCTTAATCCTGCCAGATACATCAGCGCGCAGAACACAACGGTAATCGTGATGGTATTCTTTAAATCCGGCTGGCTGACCACCAGCGCCAGCGGCACCAGCAGCAGGCCGATGGCCGAAAAGATCGTCTTGGCTGTGTTCAGATCGTCCTCGTGCTTCATGAGAAACATGGCAAAAAACAGGATGAGGATAATCTTCGCGATCTCCGTCGGCTGAAACTGAAAACCTCCGATCTGCAGCCAGCGGGTGGCGCCTTTTGTGTTCTGCCCCAGTCCCGTCTTCAGGACGATCAGCAGCATCAGGTTGAGCGCATACAGGATCCAGGAAAAATTCAGGATCCAGCTGTAATCGATCAGCGACACGATGAACATAATGATCAGTCCGCTGACCACTCCCAGCAGCTGCCGGTTCTGATAGGTTCTGTCGGCGCTTCCCACCAGCAGGATGCCGATGACACTGATGGCGATCAGAAGCGCCACAAGTACAAAGTTATAATTCTTTAGTTTATAGCGTTTTAACATGAGACTCCTCGTTCTTCTTTAGTGGTATTCTCGCAGTCAGCACTGCAGGCGACTGGGTGATCGTTACGGATATTTCGCTTGTTTCCACCATCAGGTATTTTTCCGCCGCGTGGGTCAGGTCGTTCTTAAGCATCTGCATGGCTCTTGGGGAACAGTTCAGCCGTTCCGCCGCCAGAAGCGTGGACAGCCGTTCCTTCGCGATGCCGCTGGAGCTTTGTCTTCTGCCTGGATGAAATAAACTCATACCGCACCCTCCTATCTGCGAAATAAACGATGGAAAAATCCTTTTCTGGCAGTAAGGTCCGGGAACGGAACCGTCTCGCCCGTCAGCCGCAGGCTGATGTGGTCAAACGCCTGTCCGGACACAGACGCGCTGCCTGCGACCGCCTCTCCCTGGTTGGTAGCGATGACCACATGCTCGTCATCGGGAATAATGCCGATCAGCGGGACCGCAAGGATATCCTCCACGTCCTCCACCGACATCATTTCCCCGCGTTTCACCATCTCCGGACGGATGCGGTTGATGATCAGGGCGATATCTCTCAGCTCGTTGGCTTCCAGAAGACCGATGATCCGGTCCGCGTCGCGGATGGCCGACACCTCAGGCGTCGTCACCACCAGCGCCCGGTCCGCGCCGGCAATGGCGTTGGCAAACCCCTGCTCGATGCCTGCCGGGCAGTCCAGGATCACATAGTCAAACAGTTCCCGCAGCTCGTCGCAGAGTTTTCGCATCTGCTCCGGTGTCACAGAGGTCTTATCTCTTGTCTGGGCCGAGGGAAGCAGATACAGCTGGTCCTCGAACCGCTTGTCCTTGATCAGCGCCTGCTTCATCCTGCAGTTGCCCTCGATCACATCCACCAGGTTATAGACGATGCGGTTTTCCAGTCCCAGCACCACGTCCAGGTTGCGCAGTCCGATATCGGTATCCACCATCACAACCTTTTTTCCAAGCTGTGCCAGTCCGATGCCGATGTTGGCGGCAGTGGTAGTCTTTCCCACGCCTCCCTTGCCTGATGTTACCACAATTACTTCACTCATACGAACCCTCCTTGATTTCTTTCGCGGCCACAGGCGCGGACCGCGGTGTTTTTCTCCTCTTTGGTATTCGTTTGAGCAGTGCCGGCCGTCTCCGCAGCCTGTTGTCAGTCTGCGCCGGAGACGTTTGTCACACTGTCTGTATCCGCGGACCCGGTCAGGATCTCATCCACACTCTTGAGTCCATAGTAATAATCTATAATATCCCTCGCCGCATATAGAGCGTTTGTTGAAGAATATCCGTTTGGAATACGGATCGCCATGGCGATGTCCGAGTTTGTTTCGTAATGTGTAAAACCGACGAACAGTCCGTGGTTGGCACGGGTCCTGTCCTCCTGGGCCGTTCCGGTCTTTCCGTATACCTCCACCGGGCAGCCGGCAAAGACGCCTGCGTTGCTCTCCCGGATCACATTTTGCATTCCCGTATGCACGTCGTCCCACACCCACTGAGGAATGGTGTCCAGCGTGCTGATCACTGTCGGGCCAAAGTCCTCGCCCATATCCACCACGTTGCCGTCCGGATCCGTCACCTGCTGAAGCAGGGACAGGTCGTAGATGGTTCCCTGGCTGGCAAGCGCCGATACGTAACGGGCCAGCTGGGTGGTGGTGTAGTTGTGGGTACCCTGTCCGATCGCGGAAGCGATGGGCAGCGTATCGGACACTCTCGGCTCAGCCTCTGAGATCTCAATGCCGCTCTTCTGGTCTAAAGCAAACATGGAAGCATATTGTTCCAGCACCTGCAGCGAACGGTCGTTGCTGAAGGCTCCGTTTTCGTCCAGCCCAAGATCGTAAGCAACCGTACAGAAGTACACGTTGCAGGAATTCTGGATGGCGCCGCGGATGTCCAGGTTTCCATGACCGCTCAGATTGTGGCAGTGGATCCAGTCACTTTCGTTGAACAGGTCCTCGCCAAAGGTACCGTCGCAGTTGATGATCGTCTGGTCGTTTACCACACCCTCCATCAGTCCGGCGATGGCCACCACCGGTTTGAAGGTGGAACCTGGCGCCGTTCTCTGCTGGGTCGCCTTGTTGTACAGCGGGCCGGAGGCGTCGGAGTTGATCTTTGCCCAGTAGGCCGTGTCCGTCTGATTGGCGATCCGGTTGTTGTTGTAACCCGGATAGGAAACACAGGCCAGAATGGAGCCTGTCTCCGGGTCCGTGATCACCGCGGAACCGGAACACGGATCCAGCGCAAGCTGTGCCGGAGTGATCTCCAGTTTGCTGATCTTATTGTAAAGCAGCTGGTAGGCGGTAAGCTTTCCGCTGATAAAGTCCTTGTAATCCTGGTCTTCCTTCGTCAGAAGGTTCTGTTCGTACAGGATATTGCAGATATCGGTCCCGGACAGGCGGTCCTCCAGAAGCATGTAGTGGTACAGCTTTTTGGAGAAATTGGTGTTTACCGCCAGACGCTCCAGGATCAGGTCCACAAGTCTTTGGTATACCTCCGAAGCGTCCAGGTAAGCGTCGTCCGTCGTCAGCTGAGACACGTCGATCCAGTTCTGGCTGGCCGCGTAGAGCAGATACTCTTTCATGCTGATGCTGCCTTCGCTGCGCCACGCCTGGTAGGTTTCGTCGTCTGTGTCGATGGCCGTGTCGGATAGGATACCCAGCGTATCGCCCAGCAGATTGTTGACGATGTAACTCTGGTACTCCTGCATTTCCTCATCCAGTTTCTGATAAGCCGTCGGAGAATCTCCGGTCAGCTCCTGGGTCAGCTCATTGAGGACCTCCTGCTGTTTCTGCTGGAAACGAGAATAGGCCTTCTGCTCGGTGGGCTGGGCGTCCGCTTCGCTGAAATGGCTGATATCTATGGTGCTGTTCTCGATCAGCGCATTATATACGTCGTAGATCGGAATCCGTATGTCGTCGCTGCTGCCATCCTCCGGCAGATCCACAGTCTTGGCGTTCACTAGGTTGGTAAGAATGATCCCGGCGATCTTCTGCTCCAGGATCTTGTAGGTGGTGATCTGAAGATCGTAATCGATGGACAGCGTCACATCGTTGCCCTGCTTGGGTTCCACCGTGGAATCCTGCAGAACCTCCAATACCTTTCCCACATTGTTTACCACCACTTCCTCCTGGCCGTCCGTTCCCTGCAGGGTCAGCTCCATATACTGCTCCAAACCGGATTTTCCGATGATGGCGCTTGCGTCGTAACGGTTTTCCTCCTCTTCCGGATGCTGGGCGCTGTACTCTGCGTTCAGCTCTTCCAGCTCGGCGGCGGACGCCTTTCCGGTATAGCCGATGAGCGACGAGAAATAGACGCCATCGTTATACACTCGGATGGAATCCTGGGAGATGGAGACTCCCTGCAGCCCATCCATGTTTTCCGATACGGCGGCCACCGTCTCGTCACTGACATCTGAGGCCACCGTCACCGGAAGGTATTTCTGGTAGGAGGTAAGGGAAAGCTGATAGCGGACGATGATGATCTGAAGCCGCTCCTGCTTTGTAAGGTTCAGCGCTGCCTTTCCGCTCTCATCGACGGTGTAGGGCAGTCCGTAAGTCTCAAAATCCTTCGCCGTGTAGGCGTAATCCTCCTGGCTGGAATATGCGTCCAGACCGAACTTTTCAGGTCCCGACAGGTACTCGATCAGGGTGTCCGCGCTGGAAGCCTTCTGTTCCGCCGACAGGTCGTCCGTCTTCTGCTTGCCGTAAATATCCGCCCGGAAACGGTTTCGGTTGGTCCCCTCGCTGCCGGTAAACGCATAATTTCCGTTTTCATCCACAATGATCTGAAAATCATTCTGGTCCAGCGTGTCGCCATTGGCCTCGATAAGCTTTGCCAGCTTATAGATCTCGCTGTTCAGAGAAAGCACCCGTTCCTTTGTGGTGCCATAGGTTCCGTTGTCCTCAAGGACCACAGACGACGTTAGCTTATTCTGGGTGATGGCTTTCCCGTTGCGGTCGTAAAAATTGCCGCGGGTACTCTCCAGCGTACGGGTCTTTGTGATCTGCACCTCAAAATTTTCCGCATAGTCCTCTCCCTGCACGATCTGCAGAGAAAACAGGCGTGCCACCAAAACCGCGGCGAATCCAAGAAAACACACGCCCAGGATCGCCGTGCGGTTGCTTCCGACTTTCTTAAAAAAAATTTTTATCTTCTTAACCAAGGTGATTGCTGTCCTTCCATTTCATATTCCGTCAGTTTCTGGTTAATTTTAAACAGCAGCCGGTAAACGATCAGCGACAGGATCATCGTGTAGACCATTTCCGGCAGAATGATGTGTTTCAGATAAGAGTAGAAATCCAGGCGCACCCGCAGCAGAAACTGCAGCACATAGACCAGCAGGCTGTAAACCAGATCGCTGGCCGCGATCAGCACCATGGGCACTTTGATATCCTCGTCGTAAAACACTTTGCAAAAAAGGCCGCTCATATATCCCATATACATGTACAGCAACGCGTAGAATCCAAACAGATTCCCGTAAAACAGATCGATGGCCAGTCCGCAGAAGAATCCGACCCACAGCCCTTCCTTCTTTCCCCGCATCAGTCCGAACGACGAGGTGAGGACCAGGAGCAGGTTGGGCGCCACGGAGGCGATGGATAAAAACTGAAATACGGTGGTCTGTAAAAGAAACGTCACCAATATCAGAACCGCCAGTACAATTTTTCTGCGCACGTTACTCTCCTTCCGTCTGTTTCAGCTGTTTGATGACCAGGACCTCCTGGATATGGGCGAAATCCACCGCCGGGGTGATATACCCGGTATAGGTCAGGTGGTTGGAGTCCTCCGTGGCCTCGCTGATATACCCGATCAGGATTCCTCTCAGGTACTTGTCGCTGATGTTGGAGGTCACGATCTGCTCGCCCACCGCCACGGTGTTTTCCGCGGACATCTGGGCAAAAGCCAGCTTTCCTTCCGTCATGAGACGCAGGTCGCCGCTGACCACGCAGGTGTCCGACGTGGAGACGGTCATGGCGCTGACGGAGCTGGAATCGTCGATGATGGAACGGACTGTGGCGCAGTGGGTTTCCACCTCCACCACCAGGCCCACCAGGCCGCCGCCGGAGATCACATTCATATCCTTCTGGATTCCGTCCGCCGAGCCTTTGTTGATGACAAAGGTGTCATACCAGTTGCCCGGGTCCTTGGAGATGACCTGAGCGGCCACCTTGTCGTACTCGGAGTAGGACTGGTCCAGCTGATACAGCTCCTGCAGCCGCTCCAGCTCGTTCTGGTTCTGGCTCAGGCGGGTGTTTTCCTCGGTAAGCTGCGCCACCTTGTCCTCCAGCTCCTGGTTTTTCGCCGCCAGCTGCTCCATATCCTGAAAAGCCTCCAGCTTCCCACTCATCCAGGAGCCGACCTGGTTGATCCCGTTCTGAAACGGAACAATGACCCTGCTGGCCGCCTCCCGCAGCGGGGAAACGGAAACCACCTGGGTGAAGGTCAGCAAGATCGCGCTGATACATAAAAAGGTCATCAGCACCAGCAGGTGTTTACTTTTCATCTGAAACTTTTTTTTCTTGTTCATGTTGCATCCTTTGCAGCAGCCCCGCTGTCATAGTGGTTCCACAGCGGGCCGCTGCCATCCTTTTATTTTCTGTGATTATGTCTTTTTACCGTGTAGGCCCATTTGTGCAGCGCCTCATGGGTGATCAGCTCCTTCAGGCCGCAGATCGTACACAGATCGTAATACTGGGAGAGCTGTACCGTGCATCCCAGCTGTCTGGTGAGAAAATGATCCAGATTGGCCAGGCGGGTGCTTCCCCCGGTTATGTAGATCCCCTCGGACAGAATATGGCGGTGGATCTGGGGCGGCGTCCGCTCCAGCGCCTGCTTGATCTCCTCGCTGATGATGTTCAGTCTTCCGGTCACCGCTTCATTGACCAGTGAGGAGGTGACGATGCCCTCCACCGGAAGTCCGGTGGTGCCGTCCACGCCCCGCACCTTTCGCGCCTCCATTTTGTCGTTTTCCAGATCCGCCAGGGCGATCTTCAGGCGTTTGGCCGTTTTCGAGCCGATCTGAAAATTATTTTTCTTCCTGTTCAGGAAACTGATGGCTTCGTTGAACTGTCTTCCCCCAATGGGCACCAGCTTGCTGAAGATCACGCGGGCGTCCGCCAGAACGGAGATCTCCGTACTCTGGGCGCCGATGTTGACGATCATGGACCCTTTCGTCTTGTTGATGGGGATCCCAAGGGCCAGCGCGTCCGCCACCGGCTTGTCCACCAGGTACATGCGGCAGTTTTTCAGCCGGCCCCGGTGGGCGATGGAATAATAGGAGCGCTTCTCAATCTCCGTCATCCCCGACGGCGCGGAAAAATACAGTTCCGGCCGGTATCCGATCCTGGAACTGCACCGGCACAGCAGCGTGTGGAGCACCGCCTCGACCATCAGCACGTTGGCGATGCGCCCGTTGGCCATCGGCGTGATGATCTCTATGTTGGACGGCGTCCGCTCGTGCATCTCATAAGCGTCGTTCCCCACAGCCAGAAGCTGTTCGCCGTTGCGGATGGCGATCATATTCTTTTCTTTCGTGATGGTGTCTTTTTTGAGATCATAGATTTTTACGGTACTGGTGCCCAAATCTATGCCGTAAGTATTGTGAATCTGCATTCTTGCCTTTATCCCTTCAATTAAGCATGACGCCGGGGAACAGTCCCTGCTCCAGCATACTGACGTAACAGTGGTCCCCGATGACGATGTGGTCCAGTAAAGAAATGCCTATAAGCTCCCCAGCTCCCCGCACGCGCCGCGTCACCACAATGTCCTCCTGGCTTGGCTCCGGGTTTCCGCTCGGATGGTTGTGCACCAGTATAATATGGACCGCGTGGAAGGACAGCGCCTGCAAAAAAAGTTCTCTGGGTGAGATCAGGGCAGAATTTACTGTCCCTCTGCTGATCTCGGCGTCACCCAGCAGATGATTCTTGGTGTCAAACATCATACAAATCAGAAGCTCCTGTTCCTCGTGACGCAGGCGCTCCATATAATATTCCGCAATGGACGACGGCTCCGTAAAGCTTAAGCTTTCCCGTGCCCGCATGGTCGCCATGCGCGTGGACAGCTCTGTCAGACATTTCAGCTGCACGGCCTTCACCTTTCCGATCCCGCGGATCTTCATCAGCTCCTGCACGGAGAGATGGTGAAGTCCCAAAAGTCCGCGGTTGGACGGGGAAAATCGTAAGATCTCCCTGGCCAGTTCCACGCAGGACTGGCCGCTGGATCCGCTGCGCAGGATCACCGCCAGCAGTTCTGCGTCCGACAATGCTTCCGTTCCTCTGGCCAGACATTTTTCGTATGGCCGCTCTTCGCAGGGAATATCCCTGATCTGTGATTCTTTTGCCATTTCCGGTTCCTCCTAACCTCAAACGCTTTCGGCCGGCCGCCGTACTTCTGCCGGGGCCTTGCCGGGTCCTTTGCGTCTTCCCACTCTTCTGAGATTTTTCAGAACTATCGCAAACATGGAATGTCACCTTCAGAATCACAAATCATTTTATCACAACTTGGAAATCTTGTATAGGAATTATCTTAAATTCTTATTTTTTTAAGAAATGAGGCATAACGATTCAGCCAGGTCCGTGCATTTACTGCACGGACCGTATGAAATCGTAGTGCCTGCGGGCATCCGGCCCATCGCGAAGCGATTTTTTATGGCCGGATGCTGTAACGATTCAGCTGGCTGAATCGTTACAATGAGGCGTAACCGTTCGGCATGTAGAACGGTTACATGCAGTAGGCTGCGGCAATGGCCTCGGCAATCTTCAGGCCGTCCATGGCCGCCGAGGTGATGCCTCCCGCATAGCCGGCGCCCTCCCCGCAGGGATAAAGGCCGCCGACGCTGCTCTCAAAGGTTTCCCCCCGGACAATGCGAAGGGGCGACGAGGTGCGGCTCTCCACACCGGAAAGCACTGCGTCCGGCCGGGAAAATCCGCGGATTTTCCCCTCGAAGGCCTGGATTCCCTCCATAAGCGACGCGCTCACCGGTTCCGGCAGCACCTGCCGCAGGTTTCCGAAGCTCCAGCCGCCGCAGATGGACGGCTCCACGCCGCCCAGCTGCCCGGACACACGCCCCTGGCAGAAATCGCCGAACAGCTGCACCGGAATCTTTCCGCCAGCCGCAAGAAAGGCCGCGCGCTCCAGCCGCCGCTGAAAAGCAACGCCGTCCAGCACCGCAGGAACCCCTTCCTGATGGCAGGCGGCAAAGTCCGCCGGGCCGACGGTGACGATCATGGCGCTGTTGGCATTGTGTCCGGCACGGTCGGAATAACTCATGCCGTTGACCGCCGTCATGCCCTCCTCCGACGAAGCGTTGACCACATAGCCGCCGGGACACATGCAGAAGGAATAGACGCCTCTGCCGTTGGCGCACGGATGGGTCAGTTTGTAAGGAGCCGCCCCAAGCGCCTTTGGCGCGTTCTTTCCATACTGGTTTTCGTCGATCATGGCCTGGGGATGCTCGATACGCACGCCCACCGCGAAGGATTTCGGCTCCAGCAGGATTCCCTTTTTCTCCAGCAGAAAGAACGTGTCCCTGGCGCTGTGGCCCACGGCCAGAACCGCAATCTCCGTCTCCAGGACCTCGCTGCCGTTGACTGTCACGGCGGCCAGCCTGCCGTTTCGGATCTCGAGATCCGTCGCCTGGGCGCGAAACCGCACGGTCCCGCCCCATTCCTCGATCTGCCGGCGCATATTCTGAACGATCGTGATCAGCTGGTCCGTGCCAAGATGAGGTTTCTGATCGTACAGAATTTCCTCCGGCGCTCCCGCCTGACAGAAAATCCGCAGAACCTCGTGATTGCGCCCGTTTGGATCCTTCACAGTGGTGTTCAGCTTTCCGTCGGAGAAGGTTCCCGCGCCACCCTCGCCAAACTGCACATTAGACTCTGTGTCCAGGATTCCCGTCTTCCAGAAACGCTCCACCTTTTCCTTTCTGAGGTTGGCCTCGTCCCCCCGTTCCAGCAGGATCGGGCAGTAGCCGCTTTTTGCCAGATAATAAGCGCAGAATAATCCCGCCGGGCCGCTTCCGATGACCACCGGGCGGTGTCTCAGAGGCCGGCTGCCTGGCTGCGGAAAATGATAAACGCTTGGCTTGGTTGACATAATTTCATTATGTCTACTTCTGGCGAGGATTTTCTTTTCCCTGGCCGTCTCCACATCGATCTGATAGACGTAACACAGAGCGTCCTTTTTCCGGGCATCGATGGAACGGCGGACAATGTTCCAGTCCTTCAGTTCCTCCCTGCGGATGCGCAGGGTACGGAGGATCTTCTCCTCCAGTTCCTCCTTCGTGTGGAGTACCGGCAGCTTCAGCTGCTGAATACGGATCATCGGTCTTCCTCCTTTGCCGCGGCAGTCCCGGCCACGGCGCCGCTGGACCAGGCCCACTGGAGATTGTAGCCGCCGCAGGCGCCGTCCACATCCAGCACCTCGCCCGCGAAATACAGGCCGGGATATTTTTTTGCTTCCAGGGTTTCTGTTACCTCCGCCAGGTCCACGCCGCCGGAGCATACCTGCGCCCGCTCAAACCCCGCGCTCTCCCTGACGGTCAGCCGCAGCTCCTTCACTGCCCGGGCGATCACGTCCAGTTCTCTCCCCTCCCGCAGAGCCATGGGAATCAGTTTGTCCGGCAGCAGGCCGATGAGCAGTTCCTCCTGGGTCTTGTAGGTACAGTGCATCATTCTCTGGTTCAGCAGCGCCGCCAGCTGTTCCTCCTCCATATCCGGGAAGAAATCCAGCGCCGCCTCCACATGGGCGCCTTCCTCCAGCGCCCGCACCGCATAGCGGGACACCTGAAAAACGGGAATACCTGAGATCCCATAGCTGGTCAGCTGCAGTTCCCCCCGTTCCGACGCGACGGGAACGCCGTCCAGTAAAAGCGTCACCTTGCCCTCCGTGCGCACGCCGGCCCATTTCTGAAAATCCATGCCGCTGCATTTCAGCGGACACAGCGCCGGGAGAAAAGGAACCGTACCAACGCCCAGCTCCTCTGCAAAGCGAAGGCCGTCGCCGCTGGATCCGGCGATTTCCGAAGCCGGACTTCCGGTTGTGACGATGACCCGGTCCGCCGGGTATTTCCAGCCTCTGGTGTATACGGTCCAGGAGCCGTCCTCCTCCCGGCAGATGCCGGTCACCGTCTCTCTGGTCTTGATCTTCACTTTGCGGTGCTGCGCTTCCATGAGAAGCACCGCAAGCACAGAGGACGCCTGGTCGCTGTTGGGATAGATCCACCCGTCCCTGTTTTTTGTGTAAATGCCAAGTCCCGTGAAAAAGGAAATGGCCGAGGACACCGGAAACTGCCGCAGGACAGCGGCCGCCTGTTTTGGACGGCTGGTCCGGTAAGCTTCCGGGTCCTGGTCCAGGTTCGTCAGATTGCACCGGCCGTTGCCTGTGGCCAGCAGCTTTCTTCCTGGTTTTTCATTCTGCTCCAGCACGGTCACCGTATGCTTTGGCGACGCCGCGAACAAGGCGGCGGTCAGACCCGCCGCGCCGCCTCCTATGATCACTATATTCACACCTTTTTCCTCCTGTGGTATACAACCATTCAGTGTTGCCAAACGGTTGCTGTGGTATCATTTCATGGTCCCGTTTTGCCCAACGGTCACTGCTATTTTACAGCTTCACGCAGCCTGCCTCCACCATTTTCTGCAGGCTCATGAGGATGCCCAGTTTCGCGTGCTGCCAGGTCAGTCCTCCCTGGAAATATACCGCGTAAGGCGGCTTGATCGGGCCGTCTGCGCTCAGCTCGATGGAAGATCCCTGAACGAACGCGCCTGCCGCCATGATCACATCGCTGTCATAGCCGGGCATCGCCCACGGCTCAGGAGCCACAAAGCTGTCCACCGGCGCCGCCGCCTGGATGCCCTGGCAGAAGGCGATCACCGCCTCCGGCGTGCCAAGCGTCACCGCCTGGATAATATCGTGACGGCTTTCCGTTCCGTTGGGGACCACCGAAAATCCCAGCCGTTCATACACATTGGCGGCGAAAACCGCGCCTTTGAGCGCGCCGGCTGTGACAGTAGGCGCAAGGAAAAATCCCTGATAGAAAGACTGGTTGACGCCAAGGGTGGCGCCCACCTCCTTGCCAAGTCCCGGGGAAAGCAGGCGGTAGGCCGCGTTTTCCACATACTCCTTTTTGCCGGCAATATATCCGCCGGCGGGAGCAAGACCGCCGCCAGGGTTCTTGATCAGGGAGCCTACCATCAGGTCCGCGCCCACCTGGGTCGGCTCCTGAGTCTCCACGAACTCTCCGTAGCAGTTGTCCACCATGCAGATGACATTCGGGCGGATGTTCTTGATAAAAGAGATCAGCTCGCCGATGCGCGTCACGGACAGGGTCGGACGGGTCTGATACCCTTTGGACCGCTGAATGGTCACCATTTTTGTCTTCTCGTTCAGCACCGCGCGGATCCCTTCGTAATCAAAGGAACCGTCCTCCTTCAGGTCTACCTGGCGGTAGGTCACTCCGTACTCAGCCAGGGAACCTTTGGAAGGGCGGATGCCGATGACCTCCTCCAGGGTATCGTAAGGCTTCCCAACCGGCGAGAGCAGCTCGTCCCCCGGACGCAGGTTGCCGGACAGGGCCGTAGCCAGCGCATGGGTCCCGCAGGCAATCTGCGGCCGCACCAGCGCGTCCTCCGTGCCGAAGCAGGTGGCGTACACCTGCTCCAGAGTATCCCTTCCCAGATCGTTGTAGCCATAGCCGGTGGTCGAATACAGACAGGCCTCGCTGACCTTATTTGCCTGCATGGCGTGGATTACTTTCAGCTGGTTGTACTCGGCGATCTCATCGATGGCCGCAAACCGCTCCTTCAATTCTCTCTCTATCTTTGTTCCGAACGCCAGGACCTTCTCGGAAATCCCCAGCGCCCGGTACATACTTGCTTTTTCTGCGTTCATTCTTTCTCCTTTCATGGCGCACTGGCTGCGCCAATTATGGCAGATTTGGAAGTTTACTTCTAAACTTTCTCCCTCCAAACTTACTCCTTTTCTTCCCGTTTTCTTTCTTCCCACAACTCCAGCATCCGCTCCAGGAGCCTGTCCCGGTCATAGCCGAAATCCTGCCAGTTCAGCCAGGTCACATCCGGCTCCCGGCGGAACCAGGTCAGCTGGCGTTTGGCAAAGTGACGGGTATCTCTCTTGATGATCTCCACCGCCTCCTCCAGCGTACACGTTCCGTCCAGATACGGAAACAATTCCTTGTAGCCCAGTCCCTGCATGGAGACCAGCTCTCTTCCGTAGCCATGGTCCTTCAGCCAGCGGACTTCCTCCACAAGTCCCTGCTCCACCATACGGTCCACACGTTGGCCGATCCGCTCATAAAGCCTGGCCCTGTCGTCGGTCAGCACAAAGTAGGCATAGGTGTAAGGCGGTTTCTTTTCCCTCTGCTCCTCGTTATGGCGGGAGATGGGACGTCCGGTCTCCTGATAATACTCCAGGGCGCGGATCACCCGTTTTACATTGTTGGGATGAATGGCCGCGGCGGATTCCGGGTCCACCTGCTTCAGCCGCTCATGGAGAACGGCGCCGCCTTTTGTCCGCGCCGTCTCCTCCAGCTCCCTGCGCAGCGGAAGTTCTCCGCTGCTCTCTGCGAAATTCACTTCTTTCAGCAGCGCCTGGATATAAAATCCGGTGCCGCCCACAACGATGGGCAGCTGGCCGTTTTGGTAAATTTCTTCCATGGCCTCCCGGGCCATCTGCTGAAAGCGGGCCACATGAAATTCCTCCCGTGGATCCAGCACATCCACCAGATAATGGCGGACACCCTGCATTTCTTCGGGAAGGATCTTTGCGGAGCCGATATTCATATATTTGTATACCTGCATGGAATCTGCGGAAATCACCGCTCCGTTGAGTTTTTTCGCCAGAGCGATGGACAGATCCGTTTTTCCCGCGGCCGTGGGGCCGGTCAGGATCAATAAAGGCTTTTTCAATGTTCTCACCTACACAATCCGTTTGAATTTTTTCTCCAGCTCCTGCCGGGAAATAGAGATGATCGTGGGCCGTCCATGGGGACAGTGATACGGATCCTCCAAAGTCAGCAGCTCATCGATCAGTTTCTCCACTTCCCGGAAGGACAATACATGATTGCCTTTCACCGCCGCCTTGCAGGACATGGAAGCCAGCCGCTCGGTGATGATATCCAGCGGCTTTTCGCCGATCTCTTCCAAATGGTCCAGCACCTCCACAAACAGTTCCTGGGCCTCGATGCCGTAGAGATTATGAGGCACCGCGCTGATGGCGTACTCCCTGCCGCCAAAGGACGAGATCTCATAACCGAAGGATCCAAACAGTTCCATATACTTGTCCAGCAGCTCCGCCTCCTGGGCCGTCAGCGTAATGACAGAAGGGGGGCTGACCATCTGGGACAGCACTTCTTTTTTCCGGTAACTCTCCATCATACGCTCAAACAGCACCTTCTCGTGGGCCGCGTGCTGGTCGATGATGTACAGATTTTCCTGATACTGCACCAGCCAGAAGGTATCAAACACCTGACCGATGATCTTGTGATGCCGCCTAGCCTGCTCTGACAGAAGGGGCTCCTGAAACAGCTGCATCTGTCCGGCCGGCTGCGGATCGGCTGCATGCTGATCCGCGAGCGACTGGCCCGCCGGCTGCGGCCCGCCATGCGGCTGCTCCGCCGGACGCTGATGATCTGCCTGTGGTTCTGCCGTATTCTGCCGTTCGGCCCCAACGCCATAGACCGGCTGTTCTCTCACCATACCGCCCTCTGTATTTCCTGGCATACGGTCCTTTGCCGCCTCCTCTTTCCGGGCAGCAGCAGGATTTGCATCCGGGCGTTCCGCCTCTTCCTTGCCCGTGTCAAACAGCGCCGCTTCCTCACGGGTCAGCGCGCCAGTCTTCTCCGCCAGCGGCCGGGGCGCCGCGGTCCTTTCGAAAGGAAAAATGGGCATCCGCCGGTTTTCGCTTCCGGAAGAAGAAACTGGCATCCCCCGGTTCTCGCTTCCGGAAAAAGAAACTGGCATCTTCCGGTTCTCGCTTCCGGAAGAAGAAACCGGCATCCCCCGGTTCTCGCTTCCAGAAGAAGAAACTGGCATCTTCCGGTTTTCGCTTCCGGTAGCAGAAGGACGTCCGCTGACCTGCAGCAGCCTCTGACGCTCAAACGGCTCCGGCACAGAAAGCTTTTCCTTTTGCGCCTCGTCCTTTGCCTCTTTTTTTTGCTGCCCGCTGTCCAGAGACACCCGCACCACCTGTTCCTGACGGTTCAGCGCGCCGCTGACCGTCTCCATCAGCTGATGGTAGATCTCCTCCTGGCGGGAAAAACGCAGCTCCATTTTCGTGGGATGAACGTTCACATCCACCGCGGCTCCGTCCAGTTCCAGATACAGCAGGGTAAACGGATATTTGTGCTGCATCATGGACGTATGGTAACCGTCCTCGATGGCCTTCGCCAGAAGCTTGCTTTTGACATACCGGTGATTCACATAATAATTTTCAAAATTCCGGTTTCCCCGGGAGACCACCGGCTTACCGATAAAACCGGAGATCTTCATCAGCTCGCTTTCCCCCTGCACCTCGATCAGTTCCCGGGCGATGTCCCTGCCGTAAATATTGTAGACCAGCTCCCGGATGTTCCGGTTCCCGCTGGTGTGAAGTTTGGTCTGATTGTTGACCATATACTTGAAGGACACCTCCGGATGGGAAAGAGCCATCTGCTCCACCACAGTTCCCACCGCGTTGGCCTCCGAAGCCGGCGTGCGGAGAAATTTCTGCCGTGCCGGCGTGTTATAGAAAAGGTTCTTGACAAGAAACGTGGTTCCGGAGGGGGCGCCGATCTCCTCAAACAGTGTCTCTTTGCCTCCCTCAATCAGATACCGGACGCCCTGCAGGACCTCCGGTACTTTTGTGATCATCTCAATTTGCGATACTGCGGCGATGCTGGACAGCGCCTCCCCGCGGAACCCCAGGGAAGCGATCCCCGTCAACTCCTCCACGGTCCGCAGCTTGCTGGTGGCATGGCGCAGAAAGGCCGTGCGCACCTGGTCGGCTGGAATGCCGCAGCCGTTGTCCGTGATCCGGATCAGGCGGATGCCTCCGTCCCGGATCTCCACGGTGATTGCCGTGGCTTTCGCGTCCAGGGCGTTCTCCACCAGCTCCTTCACCACGGAAGCCGGCCGCTCCACCACCTCGCCGGCCGCGATCTTGTCTATGGTTGTCTGATCCAACACTTCGATTTTCTGTGCCATGCTCTCCCAGCCTTTCTATCTATTTCCGTATCATAACCGTGCAGTGCGCAAAACCGCTGCATTTTTCACGATACGCGACATCACGTTTCAAATCCGCCGGACTTTGCCCATTCGCCGCCGGTTGTTGCTCTCATACAGTTACCCGCTTTCGCTACCACCGGTTGTTGATCTTATTCTGCAGCCGGTACAGGGTGTTCAGCGCGTCCATGGGGGTCAGGTTTGAGATATCCAGCTCCCGGATCTCCTCAATAATGGAATCGTCCTGCACCGTGTCAAACAAGGACATCTGCTGCACATCCATGTCGTCGTACACCGCCGCCGGCGCTTTCACCGCGTTGGCCGCCAGGTCCTTCACCGCGGCGGTAATATCCGCGTCGCTCAGCTGCTCCACCAGCTCTTTCGCCCGTTTCAGGATAGATTCCGGCACTCCTGCCAGGCGGGCCACCTGAATGCCGTAGCTTTTGTCTGCGCCGCCCTGGACGATCTTGCGCAGAAACACAATGTCGTCCCCTTTTTCCTTGACCGCGATGCAGTAGTTATGTACGCCCGGCAGCTTTCCCTCCAGTTCTGTCAGCTCATGGTAGTGCGTGGCGAACAGCGTCTTAGCCCCCAGAAGCTTCGGGTCCGCCACATGCTCGATAACTGCCCAGGCGATGGCAAGACCGTCGAACGTGCTGGTGCCCCTGCCGATCTCATCCAGGATCAGCAGGCTGTTGGCGGTGGCGTTTCTCAGAATGTTGGCCACCTCCGTCATTTCCACCATAAACGTACTCTGCCCGCTGGCCAGGTCGTCGGAGGCTCCCACCCGGGTAAAAATACGGTCGCAGATGCCGATGTCCGCCTCTCTTGCCGGAACAAAGGAACCAATCTGAGCCATCAGCACGATCAGCGCTGTCTGGCGCATGTAGGTGGATTTCCCCGCCATGTTGGGGCCGGTGATAATGGACAGGCGGTGCTCCTTGCTGTCCAGGAAGGTATCGTTGGCCACGAACATATCGTTGGGGATCATCTGCTCCACCACCGGATGGCGTCCGTCATGGATCTCAATCCTGCCCTCCGTGTTCAGCTTCGGCCGCACATACTGATTGCGCCCTGCCACAAAGGAAAGGGAGGCGAACACATCCAGTCTGGCGATGGCGCGGGCCGTTTTCTGGATGCGCACCACCTCTCTGGCGATGGTGTCGCGAACGGTGCAGTACAGCTCATATTCCAGCGCATACAGCCGGTCCTCGGCGCCGAGGATCGTATCCTCCAGCTCCTTCAGCCGCGGCGTGATAAACCGCTCCGCGTTGGTCAGCGTCTGCTTGCGGGTATAGTAATCCGGCACCTGGTCCTTAAAGCTGTTGGTCACCTCAATATAATAGCCGAATACTTTGTTGAATTTTACTTTCAGCGTGCGGATGCCCGTCTTCTCCCGCTCACTGGCTTCCAGCTCACTGAGCCACTGCTTGCCCTCTTTTTTGGCGTTCCGGTAGTTGTCCACCGTCTCGTTGTAGCCGTCCTTGATGATGCCGCCTTCTTTCATGGCAAAAGGCGGTTCGTCCACAATAGCCGCCTCGATCAGCTCCTGCAGATCCCCCAGTTCATCCAGTTCGTCATCCAGTTCCTTCAGCAGTCCGTCCGGGAAGGAATGAAGCAGCTGCTTCAGAAACGGCAGCATCTGCAGAGAGGTCTTGAAGGCGATCAGATCCCTGGGATTGGCGGACTGGTAGCTGATGCGGCTGATCAGCCGCTCCAGGTCGTAGACCGGCTGGAGATACTCGCGGATCTCATCCCGGATCATGGCCTGGTCACTGAGGGCCTCCACAGCGCCCAGCCGCAGCTGGATCTCGCCGGCGTCGATCAGCGGCTGTTCCACATAACTGCGCAGAAGCCGCGCGCCCATGGCCGTCTTCGTCTTGTCCAGCACCCACAGAAGGGAGCCCCGCTTCTGCTTCTCCCGCAGCGTCTCCACCAGTTCCAGGTTCCTGCGGCTGGAGCTGTCGATGAGCATGAAGCGGTCCGTCACATAGGGCGTCAGAGAAGTCATATGTGTCATATCTGATTTCTGTGTCTCATACAGATACTGGAACAGCGCTCCCGCAGCGATGGTGCCGCTCTCATAATCCGCGATCCCAAGCCCCTCCAGGGCAGAGGTATGAAAATGCTGCTTCAGAATCCTGCGGCAGAGCTCGTCGTCAAAGTACCAGTCCTCCAGGGCGTTGATGCAGATATTCAGTCTCAGCCGCAGATCTTCCGTGTCCACGCCGCAGACCAGAAACGCCTGGTTGCAGATGATCTCCGCCGGCATGAACTTGTTGATCTCGTCCAGAAGCTTGCGCTCCTTGTCCAGTTCCGTCACCATACACTCGCCGGTGGAAATGTCCGCGATGGAAATCCCGAAGCCGTCCCCGATGCACACGACGCTCATGATATAATTGTTCTTGGACTCGTCCAGTCCCTGAGCGTCCAACGTCGTGCCCGGAGTCACCACACGGATGACCTCTCGGCGCACAATTCCCTTAGCCTGCTTGGGGTCTTCCATCTGCTCACAGATAGCGACTTTAAATCCTTTTTCCACCAGACGGTTGATGTAAGTATCCGCCGCGTGAAAGGGGACGCCGCACATGGGCGCCCGCTCCTCAAGACCGCAGTCTTTTCCGGTCAGCGTCAGCTCCAGTTCTCTGGAAACCGTCACCGCGTCGTCAAAAAACATTTCATAAAAATCGCCCAGACGGTAAAACAGGATACAGTCCTTGTATTCCTCTTTTGTAGCAACATAGTGCTGCATCATTGGTGATAATGCCACTTGATTTTCCTCCGTCACCGGCGCTTTCTACAGCGCCAGTCTTCCCATATAGTAAAAACCTCTGCTCTCTTCCAGATATACATTCTGCAGCGTCCCGATCAGGGAGGCATCCCCCGGAAAATGCACAAGGGTATTGTTGCTCATGCGGCCGCTGACCAGGGATGCGTCATGCTCATTGACGCTCTCCACCAGCACCTGCCGCACCGTATGCTCGTCCCGCCGGCATACTTCCCCGGCGATCTGCTGCACCTCGGCCAGAAGCTGGTCGAAATGGCGCTGCACCTCCTCGTGGGGCACCTGGTTTTCCATAGCCGCCGCGGGAGTTCCGCTGCGCTTGGAATACTGGAACGTAAACGCGCTGTCATAGCGGACACGGCGCACCACGTCCAGGGTCTCCTGGAAATCCTCCTCCGTCTCCCCGGGAAATCCTACGATAATATCCGTGGTCAGGGAGATATCCGGAACCGCACGGCGGAGCTTATCCACCAGTTCCAGATACTGCTCCTTCGTATAGCGGCGGTTCATCTGCTTTAAGATCCTGCTGCTGCCTGACTGAAGGGGAAGATGCAGATGGCGGCAGACCTTCGGCTCCGACGCCATCACCTCGATCAACTCATCCGACAGATCCTTGGGGTGAGAGGTCATAAAACGGATACGCTCAATCCCCTCCACCTTCGCCACTTCACGGAGCAGCTGGGCAAAGGTCATGGGATGCTCCAGGTTTTTTCCGTAGGAATTGACGTTCTGTCCAAGAAGCATGACCTCCACCACGCCGTCGTCAGCCAGACGCTTTACCTCCGCCAGGATCTCCTCCGGCCGGCGGCTCCGCTCTCTTCCGCGGACGTATGGCACGATACAGTAGCTGCAGAAATTGTTGCAGCCGAACATGATATTGACGCCGGATTTGAACGGATATTTCCGGTCCACCGGCAGATTTTCTACAATGCGGTCCGTATCCTTCCAGATTTCAACCACCATCTGCTCTTTGGTGAGAATCTCCGCCAGATACTCGGCAAATTTATAGATATTATGGGTGCCGAAGATCAGATCCACAAACCGGTAGCTCTTTTTCAGCTTTTCTACCACCTGCGGTTCCTGCATCATGCAGCCGCAGAGGGCAATCTTCATCCATGGGTGTTTCTCTTTTCGTTTTCCCAGCTGACCTAAGCGGCCGTAAACCTTCAGATTGGCGTTTTCCCGCACGGTACAGGTGTTATAAATAACAAAGTCCGCGTCCTCGCTGGCGGTTTTCTGGTAGCCGACAGCTTCCAGGATGCCCTCCAGTTTTTCGGAGTCGCGGGCGTTCATTTGACAGCCAAGATTAACTACACAAGCTTTGGGGAAACGTCCGTTTTTTTGTTTAAAATCGTTTACCCACTTTCGGCACTTCGCCATAAAATAATATTGTCTTTCCAGTTCGTCTGTCGGCGGCTCTGAATTTAAGTCAATTTTATCTACATCTATTTTGTTATACATTTGCCTTGACTTTCTCCTTTTTCTATCCTATAATTGATGTATGAAAAGAAACGGGTTTTTTACCGCACAGCTTTATTGCTCAGGCGGGGTGCTCGCTTCTTTTTTTATGTTTATTACGTCATACAAATAAAACTTTCCATCTTCAGAATGTCGTATTACCAATTCCGCATGAAACATATTATACCGCAAAACGTCATTGTTTTCATCAAAAATCGGAATAGCAAATCTGGAATCATACCGATACCATCCATATTTTGCATTTTTGTCATGTTTCTTTTTTAAATTTTTCTGAAATCTCCCGTTCTGTGCGATTTCTACCATTTCCGGTAATCCTTGTGCGGCATTTGCCTTTGCTTTTGCTAACGCGCCTTTTAATCCCGCCGTATAGTTTGAGCCTGAATACTCATCAGGCAAATCACTGCCTATGTATATAATTTCTTTACTTTCCGCAATTTCTATAAATTCTCCGATATATTGCTTTAAATACTGCTCAACTTCATTCCAATTTATATTTCTTTTGCCCTTAAAACGTATGTCATTAACAACAACAATCTGATTGCCATTAACATCTCTTACAACACTTATGTTTCTTTCCATGCATTTTTCTCCTATGCATTTTCTCTTATGCGTTCTTACTGCAATCTTTCAAAATCCTGTTCACACACACAAACGGACAGCCAAAGATGGTGGTGCAGGCTGAAATACCTATCTGATCGAAGTCGACATTTTCGTACATTTGTGTTCTCCTTATTTTGGGGTTTCCGAATGAATTTTACATGATTGGCCCCGAAAAGTCAATGTTATTGGGGACGAAAACAGCCGCGTGCCGCCGGGCCGCATGGAGGGAGCCGCCGGGAGGGGCGGGCAGGCGGAGGGGGTCGGGGATGGGCGCTCACTCCGACAGGCGGACAGAACCATGCAGGGTGTTCGCTGTCTTTCAGAGCGGGCATTGTGTGTTGGCTGCGGATGGTTTTGTCCGCTCTGCAGCCATCGGACACCCTGCATGGTTCTGTCCGTCTGTAGTCGCAAGCGCTCCATTCCCCGATCCCCTCCGTCTGCCCGCCCTTCCCGGCGGCTCCCTCCATGCGGCCCGGCGGCACACGGCTGTTTTCTGGTTGTGGCGGCGTGGGGATGAGGAACGTGTTATAGTTCAGCAAAGCTGAACTGCTACCGAACAACTATTGTTGTGTTTGTGCGGTGATGAGACGGCGGTTGTGGATCAGGTGGAGGTACATGGCGTCGTGGGCGCGGGTGGGGTCGTGGGCGGCTATGGCTTCGGCGATCTCCCGGTGGGTGTCGATGGTTTCCTGGCGAAGGACGTTTTTGGTCAGGTCGATGAACAGGGGGACGGCGAAGGTGATGACGGGCATCAGCCGCGGAACCGCCAGGTTTTTGCTGCTTGTGCCGATGGCTGTGTGGAATTCGATGTCTTTGGCTGTGTGGTCTTTTCCTTCCCGCAGCAGTTGTTCGGTTTCGCTGCACAGGCGGTTGATCTGGCGGATTTCTTCTTCTGTGGCGTTGGCGGCGGCGCGGGCGGCGATGGCTGGCTCCAGAAGGAAGCGGATCTCCAGCAGGTCTGCGGCCAGTTTGTTTTTGTCGCCGATGAAGGTGAAGCCCAGAGGGTCTTTGACTATGCCTGGGTTGGAAGAGACATAGGTTCCGGAACCCTGGCGGACGGTTACGATGTTGCGGGAGGCCAGAAGTTTGACGGCCTCTCGAATGGAGCTTCGGCCAACGCCCAGTTTTTCTGCCAGGATGGACTCGTTGGGAAGGCGGTCGCCGGGATTCAGTTGTTCTTTCAGAATGTAGTTTATAATATCGTCGGAGATTCTTTCCGACAGGTTTCTCTCATTTGGTGTTGTCATCGTGTGTTTACCTGCTTTCTGTGCTGGAGCATGTTTGAACATTGCTTTCTGCAAGATGTGCGTCACAGTTTGTGGGCCGTATTTATATGGTTGTCAAATGGAATCCACAAAAGACCGGACGATCTTTCTGCTGTTTTCATCGTTTTCATAGGAAAATTCCGGATGCCACTGAACGCCTGCGATGAATTTGCGGGAAGGCATATAGATCCCTTCTGTCAGGCCGTCTTCAGATACTGCCATGGCTTCAAAGGACGGCGACAGGTTTTTTATAGCCTGATGGTGATAGCTGTTGACTCCGATCTGGTTTTTGTTCAGGAGATCGGACAGCAGCGTTCCTTTCTGTATGGTGACCTGATGGGCGGTTCTGTTGTACGGCGGCTTCATGTGGTGGTTTATGCTGCTTTCGTGTTCCTTGTCCAGATCCTGATACAGGGTGCCTCCGAAGCAGGCGTTCATAAACTGGAGGCCTCTGCAGATTCCCAGCACAGGCAGATCCTGCTCCACCGCTTTTTTCAGTATGTACGTTTCCATCTTGTCCCGTGTTTCACAGCAGGCGCCGCACCAGGGTTTTCTGTCCGCCTGATAGACGGCAGGCGAGACATCGTGGCCGCCTGTCAGCAGAAATCCGCCGCAGATCCGGAGAAATCCATCCAGTTCGTCCGGCTGGTCCGTAAGCGGCAGCATGAGCGGAAGCGCATGTTCCGCTTCCAGCATTTTCATGTATCCCGGCAGCATCCAGTAGCTTTCTTTTTCATCGTCGTAAAGGGGCATGATCCCAATGATCTTTCTCATAATATAAGTTCTCTCCTCATGAATTTCCGGGGCGCTTTCCGACACACTCTCTGCGATTCGCCGTGGCGTGTTGGAAAATGGAAGTCAGATGCAACAGGTTTATTATACTTCATTCCCGCGTTCCGCACAACCTGCGATCCTGCCGAAATCAGTAACCGTTCAGCCAGCTGAACGGTTACTGCATCCGGCCATTGAAAATCGCTTTGCGATGAGCCGGATGCCCGCAGGCACTAGGTTTTCATACGGTCTGTGCAGTAAATGCACAGACCTGGCTGAACTGTTACCGAAATCATGCAGATTTCCTATATAGGGATTGATTTTTCCCATGAAACGGTATATGGTATTTACATCAGATGTATTTTATAAATTCAGGCGAATACTCTGCAGAGCAGCCCTTATTTCAAGGGATACCTGCAAAAACTCATCAGATGTATTCGCCAAAAACAAAGGAGAAGAATGTATGGAGCTGAGAAGTCAGAAACTTAGGGAAATCGCGCCGGAGCTGGATCCGCTTCGGCTGGGAACCGGATGGAAGCCGGAGGATCTTTCAAAACCGCAGATCCTGATAGAAAGTTCCTTTGGCGACAGTCATCCGGGCAGCGGCCACCTGCTGGAACTGGTGGAAGAAGCGCGAAAGGGCGTCGCCGAGGCGGGCGGCCACGGAGCGCGGTATTTCTGTACAGACATCTGCGACGGGGAGGCCCAGGGCCACGACGGGATCAACTACTCTCTCCCCTCCCGGGATATGATGGCCAATATGATCGAGATCCACGCCAACGCTACACCCTTTGACGGCGGCGTGTTTATCGCCAGCTGCGACAAGAGTATGCCGGCCCATCTGATGGCGGTGGGACGCATCGATATCCCGTCCATCGTCGTCACCGGCGGTGTGATGGACGCAGGGCCGGATCTGCTGACCCTGGAGCAGATCGGCATGTACAGCGCCATGTACGAGCGGGGAGAAATCTCAAAAGAACAGATGGATTTTTACAAACAGAACGCCTGTCCCTCCTGCGGAGCCTGCTCCTTTATGGGCACAGCTTCCACCATGCAGATCATGGCGGAGGCCCTGGGACTGATGCTGCCCGGCTCCGCTCTGATGCCTGCCACAAGTCCCGACCTGCGCGCTGCCGCCAGGGAGGCGGGAAAACAGGCGGTCTGGCTGGCGGCCAACGATCTGACACCGCGAAAGATCGTGACCATGGAGTCCTTCGAGAACGCGATCATGGTCCACGCGGCAATCTCCGGCTCCACCAATTCTCTTCTGCACATCCCTGCCATCGCCAGAGAATTTGGCTTCGATCTGGATGCGGACACCTTTGACCGGCTCCACCGGGGCGCCCATTATCTGCTCAACATCCGCCCGGCGGGCAAATGGCCGGCACAGTTTTTCTACTATGCAGGCGGCGTTCCAACCATCATGGAAGAGATCAAAGATATGCTTCACCTGGATGTAATGACCGTCACGGGAAAAACTCTGGGAGAGAATCTGGAAGACCTGAAAAAGAACGGCTTCTACGAGAAATGTGAGAAATACCTGGAACCCTGGGGACTGAAACGCGAGGATGTGATCCGCCCCTTCGACCAGCCCTTTGGAACCGACGGGAGCATTGCCATCTTAAAGGGAAATCTCGCGCCGGACGGCGCTGTGGTAAAACACACGGTGGTTCCGAAAGAAATGTTCCAGGCGGTTCTTCGGGCGAAACCCTTCGACTGCGAGGAGGACGCTATCCGCGCTGTCCTGACCCATGAGATCCGGCCGGGAGACGCGGTGATCATCCGCTACGAAGGTCCCAAGGGAAGCGGTATGCCGGAAATGTTCTACACCACGGAGGCCATTGCCTCCGACGCGGAACTGGGCGCCTCCATCGCCCTCCTCACCGACGGGCGTTTCTCCGGCGCTTCCAAAGGACCGGCCATCGGCCATATCTCACCGGAAGCCGCCGAGGGCGGACCTATCGCGCTGGTGGAGGAAGACGACCTTATTGAGATCGACATTCCCGGACGGATCCTGCGGATCGTTGGCGTTCAGGGACAAAGGAAAAACGAAGAAACTATAGAAGAAATCCTCGCCAGGCGAAAAGCTGCCTGGAAACCAAGGAAAAGCCGCTACACCCACGGCGCGCTGAAGCAGTTTGCCGATCAGGCGGTTTCGCCGATGAAGGGTGGATATATGGAATAACTATCTACAGGTAACGACAGATTGGATGGTCACAAAAAAGTGGAAATCACATGAGGAAAAATCCCGCATGTGATTTCCACTTCCTTCCATTGAAACCCGGAAACTTTTATAAACCGGCAACATCCGCACACCACTGCAGACAGTACCGGCGGCTATAACAGCGTCAATAGATAATATTCGCCATCAACGTCAGCAGCGGAATCGCGATCAGCGTTCTCTCCATAAAGATCAGAAACAGTTTCCAGAATCCCAGCGGAACCTCGCTTTTTATGATAACGGTTCCAACCTCCGTCAGATAAATGATCTGCACCAGAGACAGGGCTCCGACAATAAACGAGGTTTTTGCCGTAAGCTCCATTCCCGTCATCAGAAGCGCCGGGATGAACATATCCGCAAAGCCAACCAGCGTAGCCGGAGCCACAGTGAACGCGTCCTGCACGCCGAAAAGCTGCAGATACAGTCCCATAGGATAGGAAATCCAGTCAAAGAACGGCGTGTAAGTGGCGACCGCCAGGGCGATCACACCCCAGGAAGCCACAATGGGGATCAAATCGAACATCATGCCCATCAGTACCTCCATGCCGTTGGACAGCACCGTATCGATATGAAACTCGCTGGCCCGCTTGCAGCTTGCCTCCAGCGCGTAGGCCATCACGCTTTTATCCTCCGGCTTATCCTCAGCCACCTGTTTTCCCACTGCTTCACGGTAGGTATCGGGGATTTTGGAGATCGGCGGGATCCGCACCAGGATCACCGCAAGGACTACACCCACAATACAGATGCTCAGATAAAACGCCGGAAACTCCGCGTCCCTGCCGATGGTCTCCGCCACCATCAGACAAAACGGCACCGACACCAGCGAAAAGTTGGTCATAATGTAGCCGGCCTCCCGCTTGGTGTAAAATCCTTTCATATACTGCTCTCTGGTAAGGATGACCGCCGCGTTGGACGCGCCGAACCAGGAAGCGATCAGATCCACCGCCGCCCGTCCCGGCACATGGAACAAAGGCCGCACCACCGGCCGGGTGATAACGCCCAGGAACTCCATGATCCCACAGTCTGTCAGAAACGGCATGATGAAACTAAACGCCACAAGGATACACAGCAGCGTTCCGCAAAGGCTGATAATGCTTCCGCCGGTATCCGCGGAGATGATCACCTCCGGCCCTGCCTGAAACAGTACCATTACGCCGGTCACAGCGCCGACAATCTTGGACACCAGATACAGCGGCGTTGTGCTGAACGCTTTTCTCAGGTAATTGTTCTTCCGGATCAGCTCCGGCTTAAAGATAAAATCGATCAAAGACACCACCGCCGCGACAACAAGAAGAATTGTCACAATATAAATCAGGCTTCCCCCCAGCAGGCTGCTGATCCAGGTTTTCACAAAGTCCAGCAGCGTCGTAAACGACTGGCCGGAGGGGATGGGTACCAGAAACATCAGCACGCCGAATCCGGAGCCCAGCAGAAACTTCAGCATGTTCTTCTTATTCACATAAGTTACTTCACTTTTCTTTTCCATTTTCTCACCCCAACTTTTCTACGGCTTCCATGGCCTCAAAGATCATATCCTCCGTCACGGTGTAAGGAATATGGGCCATATCCGGACCGTTCACCGTTTCTTTCAAAACTTCCTGCAGGCAGGCCCGGTCCAGCGGAACCTTCATCTGTGCCAGCGTGGAGGGAATGCCAAGACATTTGAGGAATTCCTTCGCCTCCTTCAGTCTCTCCCAGTCATGGTCCACCGCCAGCTGTACCAGCACCCCGTAGGCCACCACGTCTCCGTGAAGATACGTTTCCTCGAATCCTGGCAGGAGCACCAGACCATAGTACACAGAATGCGCGATGGCACAATTATAATCGTCCAGCACCATCAGCGACACCATTCCCGTGCTGACAATGTTGGCCAGCACCGCCTGCTCCAGGGCGTGGGACGGCTCGTGGCGCATACAGTCCTGCAGCGCCGCCGCGCCATGCTCCAGAAGCGGTCCGTAGCACAGATTGCTGATTTCCCGTCCCAGGGCGGAGCTGTGGTCCAGCCTGTCGCCTCTGGCGGAAAAATGGCACTCGAAAAACTTGCCCATGGTATCTCCCATACCTGCCCGCAGATACTTCCACGGCGCGTCGGCGATCACCCGGGTATTGATAAAACAGTGGCGGGCCGGCTTATCAAAAAACGCGAACCGCTCAAAATTTCCATCCTCCCGGTACACCACAGACAGTGCGGTGGTCGCCGCGCAGGTGGCCGCGATGGTGGGGAACGTAAACACCGGAAGTCCCGCCTGGTCCGCCGCGCCCTTGGCCGTATCCAGCGCCTTGCCGCCTCCCATGCCAAAGATCATATCCGCGCCGCACTCCCGGGCGTAGGCGGCCCACCGGGACATGGCCGCGGTGGTACAGTCGCGGCCGAAGGCCACCTGAGCCACAAACTCCAGCTCTGAGTCCCGAACAGCCTCTTTCAGTGCAGGGAGCGCCGCCTCCATAGCCTTCTCACCGCCGATGAGCAGTACGCGGGTTCCAAATCTTCCGCACACCTGCGGCACCATCTCGTAAGCGTCCTCGCCAATGGTATAATTTGCAAAAAATACGGAATAAGATTTCATGCCGTCAGCTCCTTCATCTTTGCCAGGCGGCGCAGGGCCTCGTCAATGGTTTCTTTTTTCCGGGCGAAATGCAGGCGGATCAGATGGTTGACCTCCTCCTTAAAGAAGCTGGAACCAGGCACGGCCGCCACGCCGATGTTGCGGATCATCCACTCGCAGAATTCCATGTCCGTCCAGCCCTGGAAGCGGGGAAGGTCCAGAAACTCCTGGATATCGATCATCACAAAATATGTTCCCTGGGGCACGTTGTGTTTCAGGCCAATCTGGTCCAGGCCCTTCAGGAAATAATCTCTTTTTTCCGTATAAGTTTCCAGAAGACTTTCGTAATAGGAGTCCGGGAAGTTCAGTCCTGTCACCGCGGCCTCCTGAAGCGGCGACGCGGCGCCCACCGTCAGGAAATCGTGGACTTTCTTCGCCGCCTCGATCACATCCGCCGGCCCGATAAGATACCCCAGCCGCCAGCCGGTAATGGAATAGGTTTTCGACAGGGAGTTGCAGGTGATCGTATGGCCGTACATTCCCGGCAGGGAAGCCATACAGGTATGGTGATACGGCGCGTAAACCATATGTTCATATACCTCGTCCGTCACCACAAACGCGTCGTACCGAAAAGCCAGCGCGCCGATCTGCTCCAGTTCCTCCCGGGAAAACACCTTGCCGCAGGGGTTGGACGGATTGCAGATGATAATGGCCTTGGCTCCCTCCTGAAATCCCTGTTCGATTTTTTGGATGTCAAAGGTATAATCCGGCGGCACCAGCGGAATATAGATCGGCTGAGCGCCGGAAAGAATGGCGTCGGCGCCGTAGTTCTCATAAAACGGCGAAAAGACCATCACCTTGTCCCCGGGATTGCAGATGGTCATCATGGCGCACATCATAGCCTCCGTGCCACCGCAGGTAACGACGATTTCCGTCTCCGGATCGATGGAACGCCCAAAGGCTTTCTCCTGTTTGCGCGCCAGCGCCTGGCGGAAATTTTCCGCTCCAAAGGTGATCGGGTACTGATGGGGCCCCTCATAAGCCACACGGGCCAGGGCGTCCAGCATCTCCTTTGGCGGGTCAAAATCAGGAAATCCCTGGGAGAGATTGATCGCCCCGTACTCGTCGCTGATCCTTGTCATTCTGCGGATGACGGAATCCGTAAAGGTTCCCACCCGCTCGCTTAATCTTGGCATGGCAATTCTTGCATACGGCGTTGAAAGCCGCTGCATCTCCTTTCCTCTTTTTCATCGTTACTATTCACAGGTGTCCCGTAAACAGTAACTTTTCAGGTAACTTTCAGCTGGCTGAATCGTTACCTTTTCATCCTTATCTTCTTATTTTGCTGAGCTGTTTTTCATTGACGGCTCCGCAGAACTGCATTTATAATAAAGTATAACGTTACGGTATAGTCAAGGAGGAAATGTATAATTATGCAGAAGTTTCGCACGCCGTGCATAAAAACCGGAGATTTTGCCAGACTATGCGGCACAAACAAACGCACGCTGTTCCACTACGACCAGATTGGCCTGTTTTCTCCCGCCTGCACAGACGAGAAAGGATACCGGTACTACAGCGAAAACCAATGCGACGTATTTTTTACCATCACCTGTCTGAAGGAGCTTGGAATGCCGCTGAAAGAGATCAAAGAATATATCACCCACCTGAGTCCCGCCGCCATGGAGCAGCTGCTGACCGGACAGATGGAGCAGGTGAACGCGGAGATGCGCCGGCTGTCCCACATCCGCACCGTCATCGACACAAAGCTTTCCCTGCTGCGCCACGCCCGCCGGTTTCAGGATGTGTCCGGTCTCTCCGATGTTTTTCTGGAATCCCAGGAGCAGGATGAGCTGCTGATCCTCAGCGCGCCCCTATACTCGGACGATCACGACACGCTTTTTCCAAGTCTCTGCGAGCACATCGGAGAGTGCAGCCGCGACAACTTAAATTCCGGCTATCCCTACGGCGCCATGATGCCATGGGAGTCTCTGGAAAAAGGCGATTACGGCACCTACGCGTACTTTTTCACGAAAACCCGCCTGCCGCTGGAACAGATACCTGCCGATAAATCGATCCACCGAAAAAAAGCGGGGCAGTACGCGGCCGTCTACCTGCGGGGAGATTACTATGAATCGGAAGGCGCCTTCGACGCTCTGCTGGCCTGGGTACACCGGCAGGGATTGACCGCCGGCACGTTCGTGTACAAAGAAGCGGTGCTGGACGAGCTGTCGGCAAGGGAAGAAGAGTTTCTGACAAGGATCTGCGTACCGGTAAATCAGGATTGATGATGAAACACTCCTGAAGAAAGGGGCGTATTGAAAAGAACCGGCGTGATTTCCCTCACGCCGGTTCTGCCGGAAAGTTTATTCCCGAATCTGTCCATTTCCGTAAATAATATATTTTGTTGTGGTCAATGCCAGCAGCCCCATCGGTCCCCGCGCATGGAGTTTCTGGGTGCTGATGCCGATCTCCGCGCCGTAGCCGAACTCAAAACCGTCGGTAAACCGCGTAGACGCGTTCACATACACCGCCGCGGCGTCCACCTCATCCAGGAAGCGCTGCGCGTTTGTGTAATTTTCCGTGATGATCGCCTCGGAGTGTTTGGTATTGTAGCGATTGATGTGGGCGATTGCTTCATCGATGCCCGCCACCGTCTTCACAGAGATAATATAATCCAGATATTCCCGGCCCCAATCCTCGTCCGTGGCTGCCACCGCGCCTTCCATCAAAGGCAGAGACTGCTCATCGGCGCGGATCTCCACCTGCTTTTCCCGCAGTCTGCGGGCCAGTTCAGGAAGCAGCCGGTCTTTGACCTTCTCGTGGATGACCAGAGATTCGCAGGCGTTGCACACGCCCACCCGCTGGGTCTTGGCGTTCAGGATGATCGCCGCGGCCATTTCTACGTCCGCCGACTCATCCACAAAAATATGACAGTTTCCGGTACCCGTCTCGATCACCGGAATGGTACTGTTCTCCACAACGGTGCGGATCAGTCCCGCGCCGCCTCTCGGGATCAGCACATCCACATAGCGGTTCATCTTCATAAACGCTTTGGTCGTCTCTCTGGAGGTGTCGTCGATCATCAGCAGGATGTCTCTTGGCAGTCCTTCTTCCTCCAGGGTGTCCTGCAGCACCTTCACCACCGCCCGGTTGGAGGCCAGAGCGTCGCTCCCGCCTTTTAAAATCACCACGTTTCCGGTTTTAAAACAAAGGCCAAAAGCATCCGCCGTCACGTTTGGACGCGCCTCGTAGATGATTCCAACAACTCCCAGAGGCACCCTTTTTTGTCCGATCAGAAGACCGTTGGGACGCTTCTTCATCCCCGTCACCTCTCCGATGGGATCGTCCAGGTCCTCCAGCGCTTCCAGGCCGGCCGCCATGCCGTCCACTCTCTCCTTGGTGAGTTTGAGCCGGTCCAGCAGTCCCACGGACATTCCCCGGCTGCGCCCGTTTTCCATATCCGATTCGTTGGCGCTAAGAATCTCCTGGGTATGCTTTCTCAGATTCTCTGCTGCCTTATGTAACACTCTGTTTTTCGCTGCTGTGGGCAGCACCCGGATGACAGGCTCCGCTTCCCGTGCGCGGGTCCCGATTTCTTCCAGTGTCATAACGGCCTCCTTTCTCCGCCGGACTTATCCGGCGCTTTGCCGCTTTCGGCGGCTGACAATCGTTTTCAGCGGTACACGGTGGTCTCTGTCACAAGCACCGTGGGACGGATATCCAGCTCCTCGTGGGGTACCTCCGGAAATACCTGCAGGTCATACGCTACCGCCGCGGACCGCAGATTGGGATGCTTTGCCAGATACTTATCGTAATATCCCCGGCCGTAGCCTACCCGGTGGCGCTCCACGTCAAAGGCTACGCCAGGCACAAGAATAAACGCGTCCTCGTCTCTGGCAATATCCCCGTAAGTGGGCTCCGCCACGCCGAAGTATCCAGGCTCCAGCTGGGCGAAGGACGTCAGCCAGTAAAATTCCATCTCGTCCCCCAGCACTTTGGGCACCGCTACCGTCTTTCCAAGGGCCCAGGCCTTTTTAATGAACTCCCTGGTCATCACTTCTTTTTTGATGTCCATATATACATAAATATGCTTTGACTCCTGAAACTCCGGCAGCTGTAAAAGCTTTTCACAAATGGCGGCGCTTTTCTCCTTCATCGCCTCCAGAGTCAGAGTCTTTCTTCTCGACATTGCTGTTTTTCTAATGTTTTCTTTGCTTTCCATATTTTTCTCCCAGGTTTGTGATGGTTCCGTCTTTTTCCTGTATATCGATGCTGTCCAGCTGTGTCCTCAGATTCATCCGCACCGCCGCGATATATTCCTGCCGCAGCTTCTGCTGCTCGGCTTTTTCCTCCGGTGTCAGTCCCTCGGCGCGGGCCTTCCGGGCAAGCTCGTTGATTCTTTCTATATTCATCTGTCGCTGCTCCTTGTTAAATCGTTAACCAGTTCATTTTATTCTACAACAGTTTTTTTCTTTTGTCTACCTTTCCTCTCCCATCAGCTGGAATAATTTTCAAGAAAACTGTACAGCTGGGCGGAACCGGAAATTTCTTTTCCCCTGCGGATCTGGCTCTGCAGCTCATAGGGAAGCTCTGAAACAAAAATATCCGTATACTCAAACAGAGTGGTCCCGTCGGCACAGTACACTACCACCCTGTCGTTCTCCTCTTTCAGAATATATCCCACCGCGGCCTTTGCCTCTGTCTCCACCGCGTAAGACTCCAGGGGAACACCCGCGGACGCTTCCCTGGCGGCGGCTTCCTGCACGTCCAGCTCACGGTCGTCCGTTTTTCCTTCCGCCTGGGCAGCCTGTCCGGCGCTTTGCGCCGCCCCATACCGGTAACTGGCGTAAAAACCCGCGCCTACCGCCAGAAAGAGTACAAAAAAGCCGATGCAATAAACAAATTTTTTCATGTGCTGCCACTCCTTTTTTGTTTATAGTATCGGCTCTTTTTTTCTGTTTATTCAAATCACTGGAAGGAAGCTGGCGGAATCGTTGTAACAGTTCCGCAAAGCTGAACTGTTACGAATCGTTACTCACCGCTTTCCTGCTCCCGCGTGATCCCCAGCGCCTGGAGCGCGGCTTCCTGCTTCTGCTCCATCACTGCGGCCTCGTCGGGCGTCATGTGGTCGTACCCCAGCAGATGGAGCATACTGTGGGCCACAAGAAAAGCATACTCGCGCTTCAGACTGTGACCGTATTCCTCCGCCTGCGCTTTCGCCCGCTCCACAGAGATCACAATGTCTCCCAGCAGCAATTCTCCGCTGTCCGGGTGGAAACAGCCGTCCCCGGCTTCCGTCTCCAGAAAGTCAAAGGACGCCGGCTGGGGATATTCAACCATAGGAAACGACAAAACGTCCGTCTCCCGGTCGATCCCGCGAAATTCCCGGTTCATCCGGCGAATAGTCTCCGGGTCCGTCAGGATCAGTTCCACCTCCGCCTCATAGGGACACTGCTCCATATCCAGTACCTGCTCCGCTACCTGGCAGGCCAGCGCCTCCGGGTCAAACGGAAAAGAAAACCCGCCTTCGTTTTCAAAATTCAGTGTCATGAACGCCCGCCTCTCTGCCGGCGGATCCCCTTACGGCCCTCCGACTTCTCCTGCTTTTTCTGTTCTTCCTTTTCAAATGCCTTGACAATATCCTTAACGATCTTGTTTCTCACCACATCCCGGTTATTCAGCTTCGTCACCGCGATCCCCTCAATGGAACCCAGGATATTGGCGCATTTCTCCAGACCGGAATCCTGGGCATGGGGCAGGTCGATCTGAGTCACATCACCGGTGAGCACCATACGGGAGTTTTCTCCCAGACGGGTCAGCGCCATTTTCAGTGTGGAGAGAGAAGCGTTCTGACTCTCGTCGATGATAACCCGCGCGTTGTTCAGCGTCCGCCCGCGCATATAGGCCAGCGGCGCGATCTCAATGATTCCCCGCTCTCTCAGCTTGTCCGACCGGTCCGCGCCCAGAATATCGTGAAGCGCGTCGTACAAAGGCCGCAGATATGGATCCACCTTCTGGGCCAGATCCCCGGGCAGGAACCCAAGCCGCTCCTCGCCGGCCTCGATGGCCGGACGGCTCATGATGATCCGGTCGATCTGACCGTCTCTCAGTTCCTTGGCTGCCTGCGCCACCGCCAGGTACGTTTTTCCCGTACCGGCAGGCCCGATGCAGATGGTCACCACATTTTCCCGCAGCGCCTTCACATAATTTTTCTGTCCCATGGTCTTGCACTTGATCGGCACGCCTTTGTGGTTCAGCGCCACCACGCTTCCCATGGCCTGGAACGTCTCGTCCAGAGTGCCGTCCTGTACATCCTCCAGCAGCCGGTACACCGTGTCGCTGTTGAGCTTCTCCCCCTGGTCGTACATCTGACGCAGGGAGATCATCACGTCCGCCGCCAGACGCACATCCCGTCCGGAATCGCCGCGAAGCTCCACCTTGGAATCCCTGAGACTCACCGTCACTGGCAGCGCTTTCTCGATGATCTTCACAAAGCTGTCCTGCATACCGAACACGGCCTGCTGCTGATCGATGGAGTCAAAGACTATTTCCTTTATTTCCAACTATTGTTCCCCGCTTTCTAAGTGAATAACAATATGATCAAAGCGTTTCCTTATCGATCTCTTCGCCGTCTCTCCAGATACGCTCCAGATCGTAAAACAGTCGGTTCTCTTCGTCAAACAGATGGATGACGATATCGCCGTAATCAAGAAGAATCCAGTTTGCGTTGCGATAACCTTCCGTCTGCTTCGCGTGGTGGCCGGCTTTCGCGAGAACCTCCTCCACATTGTCGGCCATAGCCTGCACCTGGTTGCGGTTGGTTCCGCTGGCGATGATAAAGTAATCGGCCAGCGTGGAAATCTTTTCAATGTCCAGCACGCGGATATCCGCGGCCTTTTTGTCCTCCAGCGCCTCTACCGCCAGACGCGCCATTTCTTTTGATGCGTTCATTTCTTCTCCTTTCATGGCGCACTAGCTGCGCCAATAATGGTAGATTTGGAAATTTACTTCCAAACTTTCACATCCTGCTGTTTTCTGCTGTCGTGCAGTTTTTTATAATATTTGTACGCGGCCTCCGTGGTCCGGTCCAGATTTTCCGGATTGGCCGACAGATAAGCCATGCTGTCCTTCAGGATCTGATACATACATTCCTCCAGGTCTTCAAAAGCCAGACGCCGGATCTCGGCCAGCCGCGGCGCCTTGTCCCTCTGCGGCTCAATATAGTCCGCGATATAGACGATCATTTCCAGCTTAGTCATCTCCGGTTTTCCGGTGGTATGCCAGGTGATTGCCCCAAGCACCTCCCGGTCCTCAACCCCATATTTCTTTCCCGCCAGATACGCGCCAAGCTTGGCGTGGATCAGAAACGGATGCGTCTCCTCAAAAGCCGTCAGTGGTACCTTGTGCTTCCGGCACATGGAAATTTTTTTCTCGTTGGGGATGCACTTGGCGCAGTCGTGAAGCAGTCCCGCCGTCTGGGCCTGTTCCAGGGAGACGCCGAACACCATAGCCATGGAAGCCGCGGTGAACATGACGCCCAGAGTGTGGCGGTACCGGCTGTCGTCCAGCTCCTTCCGCAGTTTTTTATCAATGCTCCACAGCTTCTGTGTGCCTGCCATCTGTGTGTCCTCCTGTTCCTGCGCCGCCTGCCGGTCAAACGGTTCCGCCGCCGGCTGGCAGCCGTAAATTCCATACTCGCGGATATAACCGATCACAGCGTCGGGAAGGTAATAGCGGATGGTCTGCCCCTCCCGGATCCTTTCCCGGATGTTTCCGGAAGAAATGTCCAGGTTTGGCGTGTCCAGCTTGAGAAACTCTCCCTGAAACTGCTCTCTGTTTCTTTCCAGGGCCTCATCCAGTTTTTCATCACTCACCTGGTTTCTCGTGGCGACGACAATACGGCACGCCCGGCAGATACGTCCCGGCTCCCGCCACTTGTGAAAATCAAACAGGGAATCCGCACCGAGGATAAAGTAAAATTCCGCGTCCGGATACCTGAGGTTCAGCGCCTCCAGAGTCCGGTAGGAATAGGTGAATCCGTCCGCGTTCATCTCTTCCAGGCAGAGGGCGAAATGGGGATTGCCGGCGATTGCGCGGCGGATCATCTCCACCCTCTGCTCGTCTGTGGCGCGGCCCTCCCGGTTCTGTTTATGGGGAGGATTTCCCGCCGGCATAAACCAGACCTCGTTCAGGCCGAACTGCCGGTAAGCGCCCTCTCCAAGGATCAGATGTCCGATATGAATCGGATCGAAGGTACCTCCCATAATACCGATTTTTCTGGTTTTCTTTTCCATCGCTTTCGATTCCTTACGGCAACTGTATCTTTTTCTTGTCCTGTTTTCCTTCTTTGTATAACACGATCTTTTTACCGATGACCTGAACCACCTGGGATCTGGTACGTTCCGCCAGCACCGCAGCGATCTCCCGTGGATCGTCCAGGCAGTTCTGCAGCACGCTGATCTTGATCAGCTCTCTGGCCTCCAGCGCCTCGGCCACCGACGCGGTGAATTCCGGCGTCACGCTGCCCTTGCCCACCTGGAGAATCGGATCCATGGTCATGGCAAGACCTTTCAGATAAGCTCTCTGTTTACTTGTCATTTTATCTCCTTGTTACTGTTCTTACAAACCGTAGTAACATATCCTTTCTTTTACTTGTAATAGTCAAACTCCAGACCGTACATGCGGACGGTGTCGCCCTCTTCAATACCGGCCTGCTCCAGCTCCTCCAGGATCCCCGTATCCTTCAGGAAACGCTGGAAAAACGCGAATCCCTTCTCAGAATCCAGGTTGGTATAGCCGAGCATTTTCTCAATCTTGGGTCCCTCCACGATGAACACATGGGGATCCTTCTCATCCCGCTCCACAGAGTACGGAAGCTTCTCCACCGTCAGCGCGTCCTCCGGGAAAAACTCCTGCTGGAAGACGAGACGCTCCTTGGGCAGCTGGTTCAGAAGTTCCTGCACATAATACAGCAGTTCCTTCAGTCCCTTGCCGCTAACCGCGGAAATGGGAAATACCCGGATGCCTTTTGGTTCAAACTCCGCTTTCAGCCGGCTTACCGGGTCCTCTCCGTCCATGTAAACGGCGTCCGTCTTGTTGGCCGCGATCACCTGGGGGCGGCTGGCCAGCTCCGGATTGTAAGCCTCCAGTTCCTTGTTGATCTTGTAAATATCGTCGATGGGGTCGCGCCCTTCCGTGGAAGCGGCGTCCACCACATGGATCATCACGCGGGTACGCTCAATATGACGCAGAAACTCATGTCCCAGTCCCACGCCCTCGGAAGCTCCCTCGATCAGTCCCGGAATATCCGCAAGCACGAAGCCGCCGCAGCCTTCCATGTCCACAACGCCAAGGTTCGGCGTCAATGTGGTGAAATGATAGTTTGCGATCTTTGGCTCCGCGTTGGTAACTCTGGAAAGCAGCGTGGATTTTCCCACATTGGGGAAACCGATCAGTCCCACGTCGGCGATCACCTTCAGCTCCAAACGCACCTCCAGCTCCTGAGCCGGCTGTCCCGGCTGAGCGTACTTTGGCACCTGCATGGTCGCCGTGGCGTAATGCATGTTCCCGTTGCCGCCGCGGCCGCCTTTGAGCACCACCTGGCGGCGGTTCTCCCCGGACATGTCGGCGATCACCTTGCCGCTCTCAGCCTCCATGACCACCGTGCCCTCCGGCACTTTCAGGATCAGATCCGAACCGTTGCCTCCGTGGCAGCGGCGCTTTCCTCCTGGTTCGCCGTCCTGGGCAGAAAATTTTCTTTTGTGGCGGTACTCGAACAGGGTGTTCAGTCCCTCGTCGACCTCAAAGATCACGTCGCCGCCCTTGCCGCCGTCACCGCCGTCCGGCCCGCCGTTGGGCACAAACAGCTCCCTGCGGAAGCTGACATGGCCGTCGCCGCCTTTGCCGGAACGGATGATTATTTTTGCTCTGTCTGCGAACATTTCTATCTCCTTATGCTATAAAAACGGCTTCAAACCCTACAAAGATTTGAAGCCGCATGTGTCATTCCTCATAACTTTTCACAGTCGTTCACAGGAATTTCACGGCCCCAATGAAAATCCGCTTGGCGAATGGGAGCCGCTACACCTGAATCACGTTTCCACGCCGCAAACAGCAAGTGTTTGCGGCTGCTGTGAATAGTAAATTACTCTTCTACTGATACAGGATATACAGAAACCTGCTTTTTGTCACGACCTTTTCTCTCGAAAGATACGCGGCCGTCAACCAGTGCGAACAGTGTGTCGTCTTTTCCTCTTCCAACGTTGATACCAGGATGAATCTTGGTTCCGCGCTGTCTGTAAAGGATGTTTCCAGCTTTTACAACCTGTCCGTCAGCTCTTTTTGCTCCTAATCTCTTGGACTCGGCATCTCTGCCGTTCTTGGTAGCCCCAACTCCCTTTTTATGAGCGAAAATCTGAAGGTTCATATTTAACATGAGTCTACACCTCCCTGAATGCGATTTTTAAATACTTTGTTCCATAATCGCGGCGTATACTGTCTAGGCCCAGTAAAAGCGATTTTACGAGAAGCTCCGTCTGCCCGCCGTAGCCGTCCGGAAATGAAAACTTCACATAACCGTCGTCTGCCTGGCACACGATCCTGTCTTCCGTAAATGTTTCGATTGAATTCACCGTATTGACCACAAGGGCCGATACTGCGGAACATATGATGTCCTGTCCTTCCTGCCCATAGCCTGCATGTCCCTTGGATTCAATGGAAACGTATGCGCCGTCTTTCTGCGTTACTGTTATACGGATCATAAGCAATTAGGCGTTGATCTTTTCAATCTTCACCTTTGTGTACTGCTGTCTGTGACCGTTTTTCTTGTGATAACCAGTTTTTCTCTTGTACTTGTAAACGATAACTTTTTTGCCTTTACCGTTTTCAACGACAGAAGCGGTTACAGATGCGTCTTTGACATCCTCGCCTACTTTCAGTCCGTCATTGCTCACTGCAAGTACCTGATCGAAAGTAACGGTCTCGCCAGCCTCTACGCCCAGCTTTTCTACTCTGATAACATCGCCCTCGGCTACTTTGTACTGTTTACCACCTGTTGCAATAATTGCGTACATATGGCACCTCCTATTATCATTACTCGCCAGATTCGGTGACCGGAAACATGACCACCGGCGCTTTTACCTCTCTGTGCGGCATACTCTTGCATGTTAACATGACTTTTTGTCGTTGTCAAGGAAAATATCACGAAATTGCCGATTTCTTCGCGCAGGTAATGGCCAGAACTCCAGGGCCTGTATGGCACGCCACACTGAGAGATAGCGGATCCACATGCACGGAAAAGTCCGGAAACGCTTCCTTTACCTCCGCCACCCAGGCATCCAGCACTTCCTGATCAATATGGGAATACGCCACCTGAAGTGTCATAAGTCCCGCCGCCCGCTCTTTGGCGAAGCGTTTTTCCATGTCTTTTTTCATGGCTTTGAGCATTACCTTTTTCGCCTGCTTCACGCCGCGGACCTTTTCAAAGGCGTCCAGCTTCTCTCCCTGTATGGTCAGCACCGGCTTGATGCTCAGCACCGCGCCGATCATCGCCGCGGCCGGAGTGATGCGTCCGCCCTTTTTCAGGTATTTCAGCGTGTCCACCATCAGGTAGATGCTGGCGTCCAGAGCATCCTCCTCAAGAATCTTTTTGATCTCTATCGCGGATACGCCGCGGTTGGCCATTTTTTTCGCGTCCAGAACCGACTGGCGCAGAGTAACGGAAATCCTCTGATTGTTGACCACCTGCACCTTGCCGTCGAAATCCTCCGACAGTACAATGGCAGTGTCACAGGATGTGGACAATCCGCTGGACATGGGGATATAGACGATCTCATCGTACTCCTTCAGGATATTGTTCCAGAAATCGATCAGATCGCCGGGAGACGGCTGAGAAGTAGATACCGGGCAATCCTGCTCCAGCATCTGGTAAAACTGCTCCTGGGTCAGGTCGATATCCTCAAAATGAAGCTTTCCTTTGATGAAAAAAGGCATCGGAAGGACAAAAATCCCCAATTCCTCTCCCTGTGCCTGGGTGATTCCGCTGTTGCTGTCCGTAGCAACCGCTGTTCGTGCCATAACTGTTTCCTCCTTCATTGGTTTAGATCATAAACATTTTCTCATTGCATTACATGCAGTTTCGCGCTGCATGTCTCGGGATTTTCGCACATTCTGTGCGAAAACACCTCACGGGATAGCGGCAGGCTCATCTGCTACCATTATACACTATTGTATCATATCTTTTTCCCGCCTGCCACTGTTACCGCAGATAAACCAGGATCCCGGCGACGAACAGGATCAGGCCCGCCGCAGCCAGAACCGCTGTGATCACAGCCATCAGAATAACCGCCCGCCGGTTGCCCTGGAACAGCAGGATTCTTTGCCTGGAAGCCGAACGCTTCACCAGCCAGCTTCCCAGATAAAGCAGAAACGGCCCCACCGCCGCAATCAGGAACGAATACCCGGCGGCGTACAGGGGAATGCTGTAGCTTTGCTCCATTGCAGTCTGGGAAATCCCACTGCTCAGAAACGTGACTGCCAGGGCATAGAAATTGTTGACAAAATGAAAAAGCATTCCATACACCATGCTGCCGGATTCCTGCCGGAGCCATGCGATCACCATGCCCAGAAACATCATCGGAAGAAACCGTATCAGGCTCAGATGAAATACGCCGAAATACACCCCCATCAGCGTGATGATCAGCCACTTTCTTTTCAGCGGCTGCAGCGAATACTGGAGGATCCCCCTGTGAAACACCTCTTCACTGACGGCCGGCGCCAAAGCGACCACCAGGACAGAACCCAAAAACGGCAGTCCTGTGACAAACGAATTCATCGAGGTTCCCTCGGAATAAAAGGCCCTGGGAAACCACAGAGCCAGCGCCATGCTAAGCGCCGTCATACACTGGTAGGCGCCGAACCACATGAGCAGCGTTCCGAACACCCCCTGCGCTTTCGGCTTTTTTACCGGAAACACATCTCTCCAGTCAATCCCCAGCAGTCTGGCGGTCAGTACCGGACCACCGAAGAAAAACAGCATCTCCGCTATGGCGTTGGCAGGAATCCCCCACAGCAGATACAGAAATCCGCCGATCAGCTGGAAAAGCACCAACAGTACCACAAACACCACCACACCCTGCCACGGCTTCATCTTCCACTTTTTGTTTGTCCCCCCGGACAACATCTCATACAGATATGGACTGTCGTTTTTATCCAAATACATACTTAAATCCCTTCCTCTGCCCCGGCTCCGGACCCGGCTTTTGCCGGAGGCTCTTTTCCGTACTGCTTTGCCTGTTCCCACAAAGGCCTGCGGACTTTCTGCCGGGTCACCTCTGTAATGTTCAGCCGGGTCACGTCGATCACCCGCGTCCGCACCGGGTCTTCAAGGAATCTGCGCTGCAGCTCCTGACACAGCCGGTCGGAAAGCGCCGGGTCTTTCATATTGATGAAATCAATCAGAACCGTCCCAGACAGATTCCTCAGGCGAAGCTGCCGGGCAATCTCCTTGGCCGCTTCCAGATTCACCCGATAATAAAATTCATCCGGAGCCTGCGAACCGCCGCGTTTTCCGGAATTTACGTCCACGGCCACAAATGCCTCCGTCTGCTCGATCACCAGAAATCCTCCCAGGGGCAGCTCCACTTTCCGCTCCAGGAGCCGCCCAAGCAGTTCCTCCAGACCGTACTTTTTATACAGGGGCTGAAGATCGCTCTGATACAGCCTTACAGACGCCTCCTGTTGGAAGCTTTCCCCTGGCAACGCGCCGTCCCGGCTTCCAAAGCGGCCATTCAGTTCCTCGTAGATCTCTTTCTCATCTGTGACGATTTCCACAGCCTCCTGCCTGGGCAGGCCTTCCAGCAGCTCCATCCAGAAAGAATCTGCCGTCTTCAGCCGGGAATAGACTGACCGGGTAAGTCCGTACCGGCAAATCCTTTCCGCCTCCCTGTACAATGCTTCAAACTCATGAGAAAGCTCACTGTCGGAAGCTTTTCCCCCGTTGGTGCGCACCAGAACGCCAAAAGAAAGCGCTCTTCCCTTCCGCAGCTGCTCCAGCCGTGCGCCCACGCGAAGCTTCTCTTTCTCCGAAAGCCGCGGTGAAAAAAAGATTCCCGGATGATCCGTCAGAAGGACCATCAAGCTGCCCGGAAACTCCAACGCGGCAGTCAGAGACGGCAGCTTTCCTTTGATTGCCTCCCGCTCCACCTGCACCAGAAGCTCGTCCTGCTCCCGCAGACTGCCGTCTGCGCGGGCCATCCTGGCCAACGGCTGTTTTGCCTTGGCCAGAGGCAGATAGCCGGATTGTTCCGGGGAGATCCTCACGAATGCCGCTTGCACGGCAGGAACCAGCCGCTCGATCTTCCCTACATAAATATTTCCCGTCCGCTCTTTGTTCCCGGGCGGCTCCAGCTCAAACTGCACCGGCCGGCCGCCTTCCAGCCTTACATACGCCAGCGGGCGGGAGGTTCCCACCGGCAGGCGGGTCAGCAGGACCACTCTGCCGGAATCCTTTTCCTTCACGGCGTTTCCATTTAACTGCATTTCATTCCTCAAATGTCTCTCGTTCCTACGCAACGACTTCCCCCAGCGCTTCCAACGGCTTTAATTCTCTTACGCCGTCCTTTCCCACGTCGGCGTAAACCTCTTCCCGCTGCACCTGGCAGGCAAACGGTGAAAGTTCTTCTCCAAGGAACGCCGCCAGCGCCTCCATCACCAGGTCCGGTTTCAGATTTGCCACGCTTCCGGCAGAAACCTGAAGCCAGAGGCTGTCGCCCTGTACCTCCATACGGTAGATCCACGGGCGGATATCCGTCTCTTTTTCACTTCGCTTGGTTTTCCGGTACACAAGGATGGAATCCTGGGCAAAAAAGGCAGGTACTTTCTCCTTCCAGCCGTCGGAAAATCCGTATCCCTCCCGGAACGTCACCCGGTAATCGGCAGCAGCCACCAGGGACATGGCTTTTCCGGCCTTTCCGTCGGGAACCCGGCGGGCGGACAGCACACGCATCCCCTCCACCATCTCCTGGTCCAGACGGTTTCGGACCTCCTCTGTCGGCATGTCGCGGGTCAGCTCCATATCAAAGTATTCCCCGAGGCTGGTGACCCCCACGCCAAGAGGAGCGGCAAAGGACAGGATCATATGAGGGCTGAATCCCTCCGAATACGCGATGGGAAGTTCCGCCCTGCGGATTGCCTTCTGGAAATAACGCATAATATCCAGATGACCGATGAATTTCATCATTCCCTCTTTGGCAAATTTAATTCTCACCTTCAAAGCAGACACCTCCTCCGTAACATTTCGCGCCGCAGCCGGCACATTTCCGGCGGCAGTTGGGCGTTACCGTCTCCGCCTTCGCCTGCTCCCATTCCCGGATCAGAAATTTCTTGCCAACGCCTGCGTTTATGAAGTCCCACGGCAGCAGCTCGTCCACCGAACGCTCTCTCACCGTATAAAACTCCTCGTCCACGCCTGTCTCCTGAAAAGCTTTTTCCCAGGCTTCGGGACGGAAATATTCCGACCAGGAATCAAAGATCGCGCCGTTTCTGTAAGCCTGCAGCACCACCTGCGCCGTGCGCCGGTCGCCGCGTGCCAGAACGCCCTCCAGCATGGAGATATCCGCCTCATGATAATTGTAACGGATGCTTTTCTGGTTCAGCATGGAACGCACCTCAGCCTTGACGATACGAGCCTTCTCCAGAAATTCCTCCTTGCGGTTCATGGGCGCCCACTGGAACGGCGTGAACGGCTTGGGAATAAAGAAGGAGCTGCTGGCGGTGATCTGACATTTTCCGTTTCTTTGCTCCTTGGGAATCTCATAATAACGCTCAGCGATCTTCTCGCTCAGGTGAGCGATTCCTTTGATATCCTCCTCCGTCTCCGTGGGCAGTCCAAGCATAAAATACAGCTTTACCTTGTTCCAGCCTCCCTCAAAGGCCTTGCCTGCTCCCTCGAGGATATCCTCCTCGGTAAGTCCCTTGTTGATTACATTGCGCATCCGCTGGCTGCCGGCCTCCGGCGCGAAGGTCAGGCTGCTCTTTTTGATATCCTGTACCTTGCTCATCACATCCAGGGAAAACGAATCGATACGCAGCGACGGCAGGGAAATATTGACGCCCCGCTCCTGACAGATATCCATCAGATAGTTGATCAGCTCCGGCAGCTGTGTGTAGTCGCTGGAACTGAGAGAGCTCAGAGAAATCTCCTCATAGCCTGTGGATCTCAGCATCGCGTCGGCCCACGCTTTCAGTTCCTCCACGTCACGCTCTCTGGTTGGCCGGTAGATCATACCCGCCTGACAGAACCGGCATCCGCGGATACAGCCGCGCATGATTTCCAGAACCACCCGGTCCTGGGTCGCCTTGATAAACGGCACCACCGGCGCCGTGGGATACGGCGCATGGCTCACGTCCATCACCACCTGCTTTTCGATCACAGCCGGCGCTTTCTCATAATTCGCGGTAAAGGAGCGCAAAGTCCCGTCCTCATTGTATTCCGGGTCGTAGAACACCGGCACATAAATACCGGGAATCTGACAGGCCTCCTCCAGAAACTCTCTGCGGCTGCGCCCAGCCGCTTTGCAGGCTTTATAAACGTCAAACAGCCGGTCATACACCGTCTCGCCCTCGCCGATATAGAACAAATCAAAAAACTCCGCGATTGGCTCCGGGTTATACACACAGGGACCGCCGCCGATGACCAGCGGATCTTCCTCCGTGCGCTCCGCCGCCCGAAGGGGAATCCCGGACAGCTCCAGCACCTGGAGAATGTTGGTGTAGCACATCTCAAACTGGATGGTGATACCCAGAAAATCAAAGGAGCGGATCGGATCCTGGGATTCCAGCGCAAACAGCGGGATCTGCTCCTGTCTCATTCTGGCGTCCAGATCCGGCCACGGGGAATAAACCCGCTCGCACCAGACATCCGGCCGCTGGTTGAACATATGGTAGAGGATCTGTATACCGAGATGGGACATGCCAATCTCGTAAACATCCGGGAAGCACATGGCAAAGCGGATGTCCACCTCTTTTTTGTCTTTCATGACTGAGTTGACCTCGCCGCCGATATAGCGGGCAGGCGACTCTACGCTCAGCAGGATCTCATCACTTAAAGCTAATTTTCTCATCATTTAACACCTGTTTTTATACAATTTATATAAGCTCAATTTTCCATCGTTTATGGTTGGCACGCCTGACGATAATCTCATTCAGAACCCACTGGAGCGTGTTTGAAAATTGCTTTCTGCAAGATGTGCGTCACAGCTTGTGGGGAATGTCTCCGTGAGTGTCAACCGTGGAGAAATTGGTAACTCGCATAAATTGTACTATATGTTTCATAATATGTCAAAGAGTTACCAATGACTAATTGCGGCGTTTGTAACAGTTCAGTAACGATTCAGCTGGCTGAATCGTTACACAGTTCAGAGTTGCCGAACGATTACACGCTTCGCGATGCACAGAAACTGCATTTCATGCAGTTTCGCGCTGCAGGCCTCGGGATTTTCGCACATTCTGTGCGAAAACACCTCGCGGGATATTGGCAGGCTGAACTGTTACCGGCATTTTCCCACATAAAAATCCGGGACTCCCTGTGTTCAGGGCAAACCCCGGATTCTTACCATGTATCATTGATAAAACGCTTACATGAATTCCAGTGTGGCACAAGTTATTCCATCGCGCGGAACTGTTACATTTCCTCAACCTTACAGCAATGCTTCTTCTTTTCTCTGTCATAGCCGATTCCCACAAGAAGGATCCTTCGTGGCTTCTTTCTGCCCTGTACCCCTTGCCGCCTGAAACGAAGCGCGTAATTTTTCTCCCTGATCTGGGCGATTGCCTCCTCCGGCGAATGATCCACCTTCAATTCCAGAATGATTCCATCTGTAGCCGGGGGCAATTCCGGGTAGAAAATAAAATCAACGAAACCTTTTCTTCCCGCTCTACCCGATAGTAGTCTCTCGCGGCCAGGTAAACCAGATTCACCACAGCGCTCAGCTCTGTCTCATGATTATACGAAAGGATCGGAACCTCCACATCGTGCGCCAGTTCCAAAATCTCCTCCATGGTTTTCGTATCTCCTGCCAGTGTTGCCTCAAGCATTTTTTCTGATTCTCTGGCCAGCCGGTATACATATCCCAGGGAATTTTCCCTCCGGACCATCTCTGCGAACTGATCCATCAATTCCTTGTTCGGTATGAACACCGTGCCATTTTCATAACTCAGAAAGCCATACACCACCATTGCAGACAATATTTCTTCTCTCGTCTTTAAGTCCTGTGCGGTGGCCGCGTATTCCTGGATTCGTACCGGCACGCTGCCGCCGGATACCATCAGCGCCAGTGCGTCTCTGACTGCATCCACATTATTTCTTATATAGTAAAAAATCTCATCATAGGGCCCGGAACTGGTCCAGTAGTTTCCCAGATTATTGTTTGACAGTGCCATAACCACTGAACGCGGGTTGTACAGCCGCTCACCTCTTTTCGTATGATAACCGTCGTACCAGAGCTTTAATCCATCTCGCGTTACCTGGGCATGTGACATAGTCTGTCCCTGATAACGTTCAAACAACATATCTACTTCTGATTCCGTAAACCCGAAATACTCCGAAAACCTCTCCTCCGCCGCCAACGTAAATTCGCTGAACATATTCAATTCCGACCCGCTGGAATATTTGGCAATAGGCAGAATTCCTGTCATATAGGCCAGCAGCACATACGGCCTGTCTTTTAACAAATCACGAAGAAAGGACAGATATGCTCTTTTATCGTTATCGTCTGTAAAATCCTGATGAAAAATATAATCCCACTCGTCAAGCACAAAGATAAAACGGGCCGTGTCATCTGCCGCATATAATTCCAGCAGTGCGTCCGACGCACAAACTCCACCCTCGAACTCCATGTCTGGATATTCTTTTTTCAGATCCCTGACCAGCCTCTCCTCAATCCGCGCAATGTACTGTTCATAGGAGGAGCATCTGCCGCCAAGTTCATTAAACGAAATATGGATGACAGAGAATTTGTTCCGGTACTTTTCACAATCCCTGGAAGCTCCAATTTTAAGCGTCCGAAACACATCCAGCGAGTCAACGGCTTTTGAAAAAAAAGCCGCTATCATGTTCGCCGTCACAGTTTTTCCAAAACGCCGCGGTCTTGTGATACAGATATGATTATTTCCCGTCCGGACCAGCGGGAACAGTTCCTCCAACATCTGTGATTTATCTACAAAATATGTTTTTTCAGACTCGCTTTTATAAAGTGTGTATGCCGTCCTGCTGTTTAAATATACACCCATTTGCCGTTTTCACCTCGCTTCGCATTCATCGCTTTCTTCAATCTTTTTTGCTATTTTATCATGAACCTTCGCAAAGGGCAAGCGGCCCGCTGTCTCTTTCAAAACACATAGCGCCCACAATATAACAGTTCAGCCAGGTCTGTGCAGCAATGCACAGCCTGGCTGAATCATAACCTTATTTGTTCAATTCATACTCTGCAGGACCGTTGCCTTCTTTCCATGCCTGGATCTTCTTGCTCAGGTCGCCCTTCAGATTCCAAACGAAGGTGAAGCAGCAGAAGCTGAGCAGAGCGGCCAGAATCGGGAACGCTACGTTGCAGGCTTCGATACCGATGATCGTGGAAGCGGCCTGGCTAATTCCCTGGTCAGTAAGCGCAGGATCGTAGCCGATAGCAGCAATCAGAAGAACGGTGATGGAGCCGGACAGGGTGCTGCCCAGACGGCGGGAGAGACTGAAGAAACCGTAGATCGTACCTTCGGAACGTTTTCCGGTTCTGTACTCATTGTAGTCGATCGCTTCCGCAACAAGACCCCACTGCATCTGTACAGACATAACAACCAGACCAGCGCCGATGGAATAAACGATAACATAGATCCATGCATTTGGCGCCCATCCAGTCATGAACATGTACGCCAACAGACCAGCGTCTACGCAGATACCGCCAGCCAGACAGAAGCGGATGATGGAAACCATATTCCACTTCCGGGTCAGGATCGGAGCACTGATCAGGATAACTACCTGGATGACCGTACTGAGACCGGATGCGGAACTCTGCAGACCAATATCGCCCAGAACGTCCGCGTACATATAAGAAGCCATACCAGTACCCAGCGCCTGCACACCGTTGATGGCGATGGAGTGGATTACCAGCGCCAGGAATGCGCGGTTCTTTCCAAAAATTCCCCAGATATCTTTGAGATTCAGTTTCGTCTGCGCGTTATCGCTCTTTTCCTGCTGAGCAGTGGAATTACGTTCTACCGTCAGCATGTAGTGCATGAAAACGATGATCACTCCCAGAGGTACGACAACCAACGCGGCATAGCCGAAGCCTTCTGCGTTATCTCCAAAGTGGGAGATCAGCTGAGGAACTAAAATACCGGTAAGGGCGTTTCCTAAAGTGGAACCCATACCACGGGCGGAAGACAGTGTCGCGCGCTCGGTATCATTGGTGGACATCGCGCCCAGCAAACTTCCCATGGCAATGTTCATCATGGTGTAACCGGCTTCGCTGACGATCTTCAGGCAGAACAGCGCAATGACCATCGGCATACCGCCGCCCATACGGGACGGGATAAAGAAGAATCCTACCGTTCCGAAGAGCAGTACAGGGATAGATGCCAGGATCCATGGACGGAATTTGTCTTTCCCTTTTTTGGATTTGGCAAATACAATATCCATGATGGTTCCCATCAGAGGATCGTTTACCGTATCCCAGACATTCCAGATCAGAAGGATTGTCGCCAGGATCGCAGGATTTACCGCCAGATGTACCTGCAGGTAACGGGTCATGAACGCCCAGATCATACCTACGGTAATACATCCGCCCGCATCACCGCAGCCGTAGCCGAAGACGTTGTACCATTTCAATGGTTTAATGTGTGAAGCGTTGTTTGGATTTGACATGTATTGTTTTTCCTCCTTTAAGTAAAAATTTATTAACCGCTGGTGTTTCATTACCTCAAAGCCGCCGTGTCCATGTTCCTCCATGAACGCGGCGGCCTCATAATATGTAACAACAACCCTGCAGTTATGTGCGTCGCTGATTACTTATTGGTTTCATATTCTGCAGGACCCCGGCCCTCTTTCCATGCCTGGATCTTCTCGCGCAGATCGCCTTTCAGATTCCAGATGAAAGTGAAGCAGCAGAAGGACAGGAATGCAGCCAGCATCGGGAATCCAACGTTGCAGATTTCGATTCCGCTGATTGTGAAATCAGACTGAGGCAGGCCCTGTTTGGTCAGGTTTGCGTCATAGCCGATTGCAGCGATCAGAAGAACCGTAATAGAACCTGTCACGGTATTTCCGATACGGCGGGACAGAGAGAAGAATCCGTAAATCGTACCTTCGGAACGTTTTCCGGTTTTATACTCGTTGTAGTCGATGGCTTCTGCCACAAGACCCCACTGCATCTGTACGGACATGATGATCAATCCAGCCGCCACGGAATAAACAATAATGTACACCCACGGGCTTACCGTCGGAACCATCAGCAGATAAGCCATCAATCCGGCGTAAACAGCAATTCCTGAAACCAGACAGAAACGGATAATAGAAACCAGATCCCACTTGCGGGTCAGGAACGGCGCAGACAGCAAAATCACAATCTGAATAGCGCTGCTCAGACCGGATGCGTAGGACTGCAGGCCGATATCACCCAAAACATCCGCGTACATATAAGTAGCCATACCGGTACCAAGCGCCTGGATCGCGGTGATGCTGATGGAATGCAGCACCAGTGCCAGGAACGCACGGTTTCTTGCGAAAATTCCCCAGATATCGGAAAGTTTCAGCTTGGATTTCTCTTTGTCTTCCTCTGACGCGATCTTCTGCTGAACATCTTTGTTCCGCTCAGAAGTCAGCGCGTAGTGCAGGAACACGATCACCATTGCCAGAGGCATGGCGATCAAAGCCATATAGCCATAGCCTATTGCATTGTCGCCAAAGAATGAGATCAGCTGCGGAATGAAAATACCTGCGACCATACCGCCGACGGTGGAACCCATACCACGGGCAGATGCCAGAGTCGCACGCTCGGTATCGTTTGTAGACATAGCGCCCAGCAGGGAACCCATACCGATATTCATCATTGTGTAACCACCCTCATAGATGATTTTGAGGATGAACAGAGCGATAACCATCGCCCAGCCGCCGCCCATACGCGACGGGATCATATAGAAAGCAACTGCTCCAAACAGCATGACAGGTATGGACGCCAGGATCCACGGACGGAATTTGTCTTTTCCTGCTTTTGATTTCTGGAACACAATATCCATGATTGTTCCCATCATCGGGTCGTTGACCGTATCCCAGATGTTCCAGATCAGCAGCATCACTGCCAGAATTGCCGGATTAACCTCCAGATGAACCTGCAGATAACGGTTCATATTCATGGTGACGATATACAGTGTCATAACACCGCCGGCATCGCCACAGCCGTAGCCGAGAACATTGTACCATTTTAATGGTTTAATGTTCGCTCTTGTTGTACTTTTTGCCATTCGTTTCTTTCCTCCTTTGAATTGTTGAACAGAGCCGCAGTCAAAATATTTTCCAGTCAGGTGCAGACAACATACACGGCCAGGTCAGCCCTGCAAAGGATTTGACAGCTCTTTGGCAATTTTTCTTTTTAGCCTTTTTCTGCTCCTTTCATTTTATTCATTATCACCAGTATATCACAGGGTTTTGGCAATCTCAACGAAACTTTGCAAGTAAAAACATAGAAAACCACTCTTATTTTTTGTCTATTTTGCATAAACTCTCATTGCGGTTTCATGCAGTTTCCTCAAAAAAAGCGAACTACTCAAAACGCTGCCCTGCTGTTTTCAGCCTTTTTCCGTTCTTCTGCGGAACATCCATAATTTTCAAACACTCCCAAGGCCAGAAACGCTGTTCCCTGCGTTTTTCCTATTGAATCCCGCCCTTCTTATGTGGTATACTCTCTCTGCATTTATCTAATCGGGCAGAATGGGTATGTTGGAAATTCGCTTCTGCCGCACTTCCGCTTCGCGCGGAATCTGCCCGGACTGGTTCGCAAACTTCCCAGGATAAAAAACCAAGTATCTCGTACCGGAAGATTCCGGAATCAAAAAAAGAAAAGGAGATTGGAGAATGAATGCAAAAAAAATCATCGTTGACTGCGATCCCGGCATCGACGACGCGCTGGCGCTGATGCTGCTCCTGCGCTCGCCGGAGGTGGAAATCCTTGGGATCACGGTTGTCTGCGGCAATGCCCCAACTGCCATCGGTGCGGAAAACGCACTGAAAATCTTAAGCTGGATGGACCGTCTGGACATTCCTGTCTATGCCGGTGAAGAACGTCCCCTGGTCCGCGATTATGTGGACGCTATGGATACCCACGGCCAGGACGGTCTGGGCGAATCTTTCTATCCCCCGGTAACCGCTGTGCGCCCCCGCGAAAACGCGGTGGATTTTCTCATTGAAACTCTGCAAAACGCAAAAACAAACGGCGAAAAGATCACAATTCTGACCCTCGGACCGCTGACCAACCTGGCGCGGGTCATCGAACGGTGCCCGGAATGTCTCGGCGGCCTGGACGAATGCTTTTCCATGGGCGGCTGTTACCAAAGCCACGGGAACTGTTCCCCTGTCGCCGAGTACAATTACTGGTGCGACCCACACGCGGCAAAAAACGTTTTTCACGCGTTTGCCACCCTTCCCTGCCTGAGCGGAAAACAGATCCATATGGTGGGCCTGGATGTGACGCGCAGAATCGTACTCACGCCAAATCTGACGGAATACCTCTGCCGGCTGTCGCCCAGGACCGGCGAAAAGATCAGAACCATCACACGGTTTTACAATGACTTCCACTGGACCCAGGAAGGGGTCGTCGGCTGTGTAATCAACGACCCGCTGGCCGCGGCCTATCTGATCGACCGTTCTCTGTGCAGCGGCTTTTTTGCGCACACCACCGTTGAGACGGAAGGCGTTTGCCTTGGCCAGAGCGTTGTGGACGCTTTCGGCTTCTGGAAAGCGCCGGCCAACAGCTACGTCCTGACGAAAACCAGTCCGCTGCGCTTTATGGAAATGTTTTTCCAGCGCATCACCGGCGCTCCCGCGGAAACACTTACCCCCATGCTGCGGCAGCTTATGGGCCCGGACGCGGAAGAAATGGAGGGAAGCTTATGAAACGCTCCAACGCGAAACCATTGACCCTGTGCGTCATCGCCTTTTCCGCAGCCCTGAACCTGCTGGGCGGCACCCTTGCATTGGCGCTGCGGCTTCCGGTTTACCTGGACTCCTTCGGCACGATGCTGACCGCCGTTCTTCTCGGTCCCGCCGCCGGCATGATCCCCGGGATCATCAGCGGGATCGTTAGCGGATGTACCTCTGACGTTTACGCCTTCTTCTATCTTCCGGTCCAGATGATCCTGGGACTGGTCTGCGGCCTTTGCGCCAGGTATGTCCGCTCACTGAACCGGAGAACATGCCTTGGACTTCTTCCCCTGGCTGCGGTGATCACGCTGCCAGGCACCCTGGCCAGCTCTCTGATCACCGCGCTGGTGTTCGGCGGCATCACCTCGTCAGGCTCCACCGTATTGGTACAGCTTCTTCACACCGCGGGCCTTCCGCTGACCGGAAGCGTTTTTCTTGTCCAGTTCCTGACGGATTATCTGGACCGGATCCTCATGCTCGCGGCCGTCGCTGCCATACTTCCGGTGTGCCGCCGCGCGTTTCCCTCACTGGCGGGACAGACAACCCTCTCCGCCCAGGAATCTGAAGAAAGGAAAAAGAACCATGGAACGATATAATCTGATCACAGAAAAAAATCCCAGGGAGATCGTACTGCTCCGGTCGTTTCCCTGTGCCTGGGGACGCTGCCGTTTCTGCGACTACACCGACGACAATTCCAGAGACCGGGAGGCAATGGTGGCGCTGAACCGTCAGGTACTCTCCCGCGTCACAGGCTCCGCCGGCGTTCTGGAGGTCATCAACTCCGGCAGCTGTTTTGAGCTTCCCTCGGAAACGCTTGCGCTGATCCGGGATATCATCCGTCAAAAAAACATCCGGCGCCTGTTTTTCGAGGCCCACTGGATGTACCGGAACCGGCTGCAGCAGATGCGGGACTTTATGGGCATACCGATCACCTTCAAGATCGGCGTTGAGACCTTCGACGAGGATTTCCGGCAAAATTATCTGAACAAACACGCGGATTTCCACTCTCCGGAAGAGGTGGCCCGGTATTTCGACTCTCCCTGCCTGATGGTCGGCATCCGGGGACAGACAAAGGAAATGATCGACTACGATATGCAGATGCTGAAAAAGCATTTCGCCCTCGGCACCGTCAATGTGTTCACAGACAACAGCACCGACGTGAAAAGAGACCCTGCGCTGGTGGACTGGTTTATGGAGAAATACGCGTTTCTCCTGGACGACCCTTCCGTGGAGATCCTTTACGAAAAAACAGACTTCGGCGTCGGAGACTGAGAAAACTTCCGGAGCGTGTTCAAAACTCCTCTGCGGTTTTGCCGCCACCCGGCGGCAGGCAAAGTTTTGACACACTCCGGAAAACCCGGGAAAAACTTCCCGGTTTTTTGGCCCATTGAAAGTAATTTTTTGCATTCTAAATAAAATTCTTAACATTTCCCTTTACTTCCCCTTCCTATTCATTATATAATTTCCCTGTACACGACAATTTTTTATACGTTAAGGAGACAAAAAATGGGTGGAATATTTGGTGTTGCTTCAAAAGACACATGTACGATGGACTTATTTTTTGGTGTTGACTATCACTCACACCTTGGCACGCGCAGAGGCGGTATGGCCGTTTACGGCGAGGACGGCTTCAACCGTTCGATCCACAACATCGAAAACTCTCCGTTCCGTACCAAGTTTGACCGGGATCTGGACGAACTGAAGGGAACGCTGGGAATCGGATGTATTTCAGACAATGAACCTCAGCCTCTTCTTGTACAGTCCCATCTTGGCAGCTTTGCCATCACGACCGTAGGCAAGATCAACAACATGGACGAACTGGTGGACATTTCCTACAAAAACGGATGCACACATTTCCTGGAAATGAGCGGCGGGAATATCAACCCCACAGAGATGGTGGCGTCCCTGATCAACCAGAAGTCTTCCATTCTCGAAGGTATCCAGTATGTACAGCAAGTCATCGACGGCTCCATGACGCTTCTGCTCATGACGCCCCAGGGAATTTACGCGGCCAGAGACCGCCTCGGCAGAACACCGCTGGTCATCGGTAAGAAGGAAAACGCGTTCTGCGCCTCCTTTGAGAGCTTTGCCTTCGTGAATCTCGGCTACCATACCTACAAAGAGCTTGGACCGGCAGAGATCGTATACATGACTCCGGAAGGCGTCGAGGTACTCCAGCAGCCAGGCGACAAAATGAAGATCTGTTCCTTCCTCTGGGTATACTATGGATATCCCACCGCTACCTACGAGGGCGTCAACGTGGAACAGATGCGCTATAACTGCGGAGACCTGCTGGCCCAGAGAGACGACGTGCACCCGGACCTTGTGGCAGGCGTTCCCGATTCAGGCATCGCCCACGCGGTGGGTTACGCCAACCGCTCCGGCATCCCGTTCGCGCGTCCTTTTATCAAATACACGCCCACCTGGCCCCGTTCCTTTATGCCCACCAATCAGAGCCAGAGAAATCTGATTGCCCGCATGAAACTGCTGCCGGTACATGAGCTGATTGAGAAAAAGAGCCTGCTGCTCATCGACGATTCCATCGTCCGCGGAACCCAGCTGAGAGAGACCACCGAGTTCCTGTATGACAGCGGCGCCAGGGAAGTGCATATCCGTCCGGCCTGCCCGCCTCTGATGTACGGCTGCAAGTTCCTGAACTTCTCCCGCTCCAAATCGGAGATGGACCTGATCACCCGGCGGGTCATCCAGAAACGGGAAGGCAAGGTCTGCGAGAAAGTACTGGAGGAATACACGAATCCGGATTCCACCTGCTATAAGGAAATGCTGGACGATATCGGCAAGGAGCTGAATTTCACCTCCCTGCGTTATCACCGCCTGGACGATATGATCTCCTCCATTGGAATCTCCCCGTGCAAGCTCTGTACCTACTGCTGGAACGGCAAGGAATGATCGCCAACACGAAAATGATAAAATCTCCCGGAGCCTGTTCTTTGAGAACGCCGGGAGATTTTGGCCTGCATTATACAGAATAATACCGGAACAGGAGTCACTGAAATGAAAAAATCCAGACGGCATCCGCCTCATATCGATCTGCCTATGAAATTAAACATCGCAATCCTCATTGCGTTTTCTGTCATGATATTCTGGGGGATTTTTCTCGTGCGGGACAAACTGCTGCAGAACTCCCACGAGATGGGCACCTATCTGGCGCGGAGCTACGCCACGGAGGAGGAAAACAGAATTTCCATCTACAAAATGCTGATGAACCTTGGCGGGGGATATTTTGAGGAGAAAATATCTTCCGGCGCGGACAGCGAAGAGCTGCAGCAATGGCTGGCCGACTATTTTCGCCATCTGAGCACAGTCCTCCAGACGGAGCTGCTGGATCCCTATGCAGTGGTTGACGGCAGCATCATAGCCGCAACCCCATGGGAAGGGGACGCTTCCTACGAATACCGCCAGGCGGAATGGTATCGCAGAGCCCTGGAGGCCGGCGGAGAGATTATTTTTACCGACGCTTACCAGGACGCCATCACCGGGAGGTATATGATCACCATCTCCATGCAGCTGGCGGATACGGACGATGTTCTTGCGTTTGACGTTTTCCTGGACAATTTTCATTCTCACAAAAACAAGGCCTCCATGCCGGACGGAAGCTCCTATTTTCTTTTTGACGGCAGCGGAGCCCTCATGTACATCGCCAGCGACCTTCAGATCACTGACCCGCAGGTACAGGACTACGCCTCCCGGCTGCTGGACTCCATCGAAGACGGCAGCCTTTCCTCCTACAACGAGACCATCCGCGGTCTCGACGGAAAACAGCGGGGTGTGTATTATCACAAAATGGACAACGGATGGGTTTCTGTCATCACGATCCCCGTCGCGCAGATTCTCCAGGGCGATATCGACCGTATTATGATCCTCCTGGTTTCCATCTGCACAATCCTGCTGCTGGCCGTTCTGGCAGTGCTGATCCGCAGCTACTTCGGAGACCGCCAGCGCAGGCGCAATGCCGATATCATCCAGATCCTCGGGGATTCCTACTATGCGATCTACCGCATTGATTACGCGGCGGAAACCTATGAGACGGTCAAGGGTTCTGAGGACGTACGCGAAACCCTGGGAACGGGCGGCGACTATCGGCTGCTCATCCGCACAGTCCGGGAACTTGTGGACAAAAAAACCTACGAAGAATTTGAACAGTGCTTCAGTATAGAGAACATCAAGCGTCTGCTTAAAAACGAAATCTATGATTTCGGCGGCGACTACCAGCGCCGGTTTGGAAATGTTTACAAATGGGTGAACATCCGCCTGATCTTCAACAAAGCGCCGGACAGCCACGAGGTTCTGCTCTGCTTCCGGGAAATCGAGTCGGAAAAACATCAGCGGCTCCAGCAGCAGCTTCTGCTGGAAACTTCTCTGGAAGCGGCAAAAAAGACTTCCCGGGACAAAACCATTTTCTTCAGCAACATTTCCCATGACATGCGCACGCCGCTCAACGCGATCATCGGCCTGTCCCGGCTTGCCCAGCAGAATCAGGACGATCTCCAAAAAGTCCACGAATATATGGAAAAGATCGAACAGTCCGGCCAGCAGCTGCTTACGCTGATCAACGACATTCTCGATATGTCCAAGCTGGAGCAGGGTGTCGTCGGTTCCCTGGACTGCAAACCCACAAATCTGGAGCAGTGTCTCAAAGACTGTGTGGGACTGTTTACGGAGCAGGCAAAAGAGGAAGACAAACACCTGTACCTGGAAATAAAGCTCCGGGACGCGACCGTTATGTGCGACGCCTTCCGTTTAAGCCAGATCATCAACAATCTGATCTCCAACGCCATGAAATACAGCCGCGCAGGGGCGGATATCACCGTCCGTCTGGAACAGCTGGAGCATCAGGACACACAGAGCCGCTACCAGCTGATGGTGGAGGATACCGGCGTGGGCATGTCCGAAGAGTTTCTCAGCAAAATCTTCGAACCTTTTGCAAGAGAGACCCTCTTCTCTCCCGCCGGTGTTACCGGAACCGGCCTGGGAATGCCCATTGTGAAAAATCTGGTGCAGCAGATGAACGGCGAGATTACTGTGCGCAGCGCCCTGGGAAAAGGCACCGCTTTTACTGTTACATTTCCCTTCCAGATCATCGACGCCCAGAAGGAGGAGCCTGCCACCCAGGAAGAAGAAGTTTTCGATCTGCAGAACATAAACATCCTTCTGGCGGAGGACAACGAGATCAATATGGAGATTACCACTGAATTTCTCACCATGGCCGGGGCTGAAATCGCCCAGGCCTGGAACGGACGGGAAGCGCTGGAGCTTTTCCGCAGTTCCCCCGTGGGCTTTTACGATTTCATCCTTCTGGACATGCAGATGCCTGAGATGGACGGCTGCACCGCCTGCCAGGAAATCCGCGCCCTGGACCGGCCGGACGCGGCGGCCGTTCCTATCATCGCCGTGACAGCCAACGCCTTCGCCGAGGATGTGGCCCGCACCACCGCCGCTGGAATGAACGCCCATATCTCCAAACCGATCGATTTTGAACTGTTGTTCCGTCTGCTGGGAAGTCTGTCACATTCCGGTGATTCCAGAATATCATAATGTAAACATTGCAGCAGACCGGCTACGCCGGCCTGCTGCAAATGATTCTGCGACAAGGAGACAGCACTTTGATTTCCCATGCAAATTATCCCTTTCAGCTTCCGGCTCTTCCCTATGCCTACGATGCGCTGGAGCCGTATATTGACAGAAAAACCATGTATTTTCATCACGACAAACATATGCAGACCTATGTGGACCAGCTGAACAAGGCGCTGGCGCCTTATCCGGAGTACCACTCCTGGACATTGGAACAGCTGCTCAGCCGCCTGCCGGAGCTTCCGGAGGAGCTTCGCACACAGGTGCAAAACAACGGCGGCGGGGTATACAACCACGATCTGTATTTTGACCTGATGGCACCTGCCGGCCAGCCGTTTCCCGGCGAGCTGGCCGAAGCCTTCGGCGGAGAGGACAACTGGAAACGGCAGATGAAGTCCGCGGCTCTTGGGGTATTCGGATCCGGATTTGCCTGGCTTGTGAGGGACGCTTCCGGCGCGCTGAAGATCCTTGCCCTTCCTGATCAGGATACGCCGCTGGCCCTGGGGATGCAGCCGCTTCTGCCGCTGGATGTGTGGGAGCACGCTTATTATCTGAAGCATCAGAATCTGCGGGGCGACTACATTGATTCCTGGTTTCAGGTGATAAACTGGGCAGAAGTGATAATGCGGACGAAGTGAAAGGCCGGCGTACCGTATGTGCGGCGGGCGGCTGCGGGAATGTGGAAAATCTAAACGCCCCGGCGGCTCACCGGGCGGGCACCGGCGCAATTCGACAGGAATGCCTGATGCATTCCCGTCTCAGTGCGCCTCAGGCTCCGGACCTGTGGTCCTTCGCCTGTCCCGCCCGGTGAGCCGCCGGGGCGTTAAGATTTTCTCACATCCCCGCAGATGCCCGCCGCACACACGGCACGCCGGCCTTTCGCTTCTGTGCTTTGGCTGCGATATCTAGGGGCGAAATCTAACGGATATGAATGGCGTCTAAAATTGTATGAGGTTTAATGAATTACGTTTTAGAACATTTTCCATGAACGCCAGCTTTGAGCTTTCATATCACTGTCATCAGAAAGCACGTTTCAGCTGCTTGTAACGATTCAGCCAGCTGAATAGTTACAGCTGCTTCCCCTGACTTTTTGCGTAGATTGATTTTAAAGTTGAATGTTTTTATCTTCTGGCCAGTTCTTTTGTGATGTCTTCCCAGGTTATGCCTTTTTCTGCCATCAGTACCATGACGTGATAGAGGAAATCTGAGATTTCGTACTTGATTTCTTCCGGGTCGGGGTTTTTGGCGGCAATGACGATCTCGGTGCATTCCTCACCGACTTTTTTCAGGATCTTATCGATGCCTTTCTCGAACAGGTAGTTGGTGTAGGAGCCTTCTTTCGGGTGTACTTTGCGGTCGCAGATGACGTCGAAGACCTGCTGGAAGACTTTCAGCGGATTTCTTTCCTCGTATTCTTTTCTGGCCAGCTCACGGAAGAAGCAGGTTCTGTTTCCCGTATGGCAGGCCGCGCCAATCTGGGACACTTTGGCAAGGATCGTATCTCCGTCGCAGTCCAGCATCAGTGATTTCACATACTGGAAATGTCCGGAGGTCAGTCCCTTCACCCAAAGCTCGTTCCGGCTGCGGCTCCAGTAAGTCATCCGGCCGGTGCGAAGCGTCGTCTCAAAAGCTTCCTCATTCATATAGGCCAGCATCAGCACCTGATCTGTCCGGTAGTCCTGCACAATCACCGGAACCATGCCGTCGCTGTTTTTCTTAAACTCCGACCAGCAGACAGCACTCTCAAAGGTATTCACCGGAATCCCCGCTGCCTTGCAGGAAGCCTTCGCCTTCATCAGATCCTGCCCCGCGCCGCTGACCCCAGAGCCGGTCACCGCGCAGACCGCTTCCTTTGTCAGCAGTTCCTCCGGTTTTTGAGACACTGCCAGAACCATCACCGGCAGAGCAGACAATTCCAGAACCGCATCCGCCTGTCCCTCGTCACAGAATACCATTCCCGCCAACATCTCAATCCGCTCCTGATGCTCCCTGTAGCAGGCAGCATCAGGCACATAGACCACAATTTTATCCCTGCCAAATTTTCCGGAAACCTCCTCCAGCAGATCACAGTTAGAAGCCTTGGCAAAATTCAACACCGCCCTCTGGCAGCCCGCGTACAAAATCTTCTTCACATCCTCCATCCGGCGCACATTCCCCCCGCCGGTCACCGGAACCTCCGCCCGGTCACAGATCCGGATCAACCCACTGATTGCCCGGTCATGCTCCCCATCGCTGTCAGAAAAATCCAAAACCAACAACTCATCCGCACCCCGGTCCGAAAACCCAGCCGCCAACTCCTCCGCCGGCAACTCAGAAATCCTCTCCTCCGAACCAAACCCGGCAACCGCCATCCCATCCTTCAAAAAAATCACAGGAACCAACAACTTCTTCACAACAACTCCTCCTAATCACATCAAACACACTCCAACAATCATTATAATGTACCCATAACAGTAGACACACGAATTAGTGTAGTACCCGTTTTACAGACACCCACACAAGATGTACCCTTGTTCTTAAACACCGTTCCTATGTGAACCCTTTTTCTTGGACACTCCCTTCCAGATGTGATATTCTAATCACAGAAATGGAGGCCTTTTATGGGTAAAAAACTTTTCTCAAAGGAACATCAACAGTTACTTCGTCAAAACCCTTACATCTACAGCGTTACTGAAACAAGGATCACTC